>JAURXW010000120.1 GCA_030654205.1 Bacteriovorax sp. | reverse complement strand
GTTCAAGTAACTGCTTTAGTTTTATTAAAAGATTACAATGAAAACCCCAAAGACATTGATGAATTGCTAAGTTTAATTGATAGTTTTAACGGTATGGCCAAAGCAAATGCCTTAGTGAAGTTTTCATTAACCTGCTCATCAGCGAATCGAGTTTTACTAGTCAACACTCTAGAGAAAACATTTTCATCCGACGATCCAAATACTGTAATTAATGTGATTGAAAAACTTAGCTCGATGAATCTTTCTAACGAGGAATATGAAAAAATATTTAGAAGTTTATGTCATTTTGGTGAAAATGGACAAGACGATCCAAATTGGAAAATGATAAAATATGATCTAACCAAGATTAATATTAATATTGATAAAATCTGTACGAATTTGGAAAATTCAAATTAATTATTAAGTTTAAATTCAAAAACTTTCTCTATACTTCCTGATATTGTACTAGATATCTTCCATTTTGAAGCGGCTTTTAGAACCGAATCATCGAGCATCTTAGTTCCACTTGATTCAAGTAAATCAATTTTTATCACAGAACCTAGTTGGTCATAGAATATTTTTATTTTTACTTTTCCCTCGAGCCCTTTTTGGCGGGCCACGGGAGGATAGAGGGGCTCTTGATAATTTATAAAAGTGTAGCTTTGTATTTTTTCGTTTGGGCCAAATGATTTTTCTAAGGACCCTTCTGATATTTGAATTGCCTGCCCTTGAAGACCAAGTATTTTGGTCTGGTTCTTAGGGAGATGCTTTGTTGAAGAATTTTTAATATTTGGAAATGAAAAATTGCTTAAATCTATTTTGGAAAGCGGTTTATTGCTTTGGGGTTGTTTTACTGCACCAATCTTTAAAAAATAAATCACTGGAATAGTATGAAGCAAGAGAGCAATTAAAAATGGTATGATTTTGTTAGTTCGCATAGATAATATCTTATTGTACAATCACAAATAAAAAAAGACGGAGAGTGCCCAATGTTTATGGATAAAAAATTTGTAAAAATGCGTGATGGTGCCGAGTTGTATGTGCAAATTAAGGAAACAGGGAGTCCTGTTTGGATTGTTGCCACTCATGGTGTAGGCGAACATATGGGGCGGCACAAGTATATTCCTGAACTTTTTGGACATGATTTTAATATTTTTCAATATGACCTGAGAGGGCATGGTAAAAGTTCTGGAAAGCGAGCCTGGATTCAAGATTTTTCACAATACATGGAAGATTTAAAAGAAATTATTCGTTTTTTAGAGGAAAAATATCGAATGGAGCGCTATATTCTTTTTGGTCATTCGATGGGGGCCCTGATTACATGTTCCTTTATGCAAAACTATGTAGAAAATGAGCGATACCCTGAGCGAGTCGTAGTTAATGCTCCTCCTTGTGGAGCTTCAGGAATTTTAGGCAAAATTGTTAAAATTATTCCGCCAGCAATTTTTAGTGGTGCGTGTGATCTTCCTTTTACAATTCCAATTGGAGGTCTTGTTGATTTAAATCATTTATCACATGATCCAAGAACAAAAGAAGATTACCTCAAAGATGATCTCAATTCGATTAAGCTTCAATCAAAACTTGTTTTTGAATTAATGAAAACAGCTCAAAGCACTTTTGCCAGACCTATTCGTTCAAAATGCCCCAGCTTTGCAACAGTTGGGAGTTCAGATCGAGTGGTGGGGGCAGCTGACGTCATTGATTATTTTACTAATATTGATAAATCTTTTAATTTTAAAATAATAGATGGGGCTTTCCACGAAATTCATAATGAAATCGAAAAATATCGTAAACCATATTTTGATCATTTAAAATACGTTTTCGGTGAGGTCTTGTTTAAACAATAAAAAAATTAAAGTACTAGGTTTTAAATTTTTCGAGATAACTCACGCGTTCATTTGCTGGTGGATGAGAAAAATAAAACTTGCTGTAGATTGGATCTGGGGTCAGTGAGCTGGCATTGTCTTTATACATTTTAACTAGCGCAGAAATCAGCTTGGAAGCTTTCGCATTTTGCGAGGCAAATTCATCTGCTTCGTATTCATAACGACGTGAAAAATAAGCAGAGATCGGCGTTAAGAAAAAAGTATACACTCCGGCCACTAAGCCAAATAAAGTTAGGGCCATATAGTTCGAAGGTGAATGAACACCATGACCCTCAAAAAACATTAAATTATTTTTTAAATAACCTAAGATTGCAAAGCCCAAAAAGCTAAAAACAAATCCTTTGATCATACCCTTAAGCACGTGTTTGCGCTTCATGTGGCCTAATTCATGGGCCAAAACAGCTTCAACTTCTTCAGCATCAAGAGTATTTAATAACGTATCAAAAAATACAATCCGTTTATTTTTACCAAAACCCGTAAAATAAGCATTACCGTGTCCACTTCTTTTTGATGCATCCATTACAAAAAGACCAGAACTTTTGAATCCACATCTACTTAATAGATTTAGAATTTTTTCCTTAACTTCACCTTCTTCAAGAGTCGAAAATTTATTAAAAATGGGTGCAATGTAAGTAGGGTAAATAAAAACTAAAAGTAATTGTATGGCCGTTAAGAAAAGAAAAGCATAAAGCCACCAATGTGCGCCTAATTGCCCCATAATCCATAAAATGGCATAGGCCACTGGACCACCAATAATGACAGCCAGTAGTGCACCTTTGAACATATCGCCTAAAAAAATCTTCCAGGTTGTTTTATTAAAGCCATATTTTGCTTCAATTATGAAGGTCATATAAAGTGAATGAGGCAATGAGAGAATGGTTGAAATTATTCCAAGTAATCCAAAAAATATTAATCCAGTTCCTATTTCAGATTTACCAAAAATAATACTGACATGATTTAGAATTTCAAGTCCACCGCCTAATGTCCAAAGCAGAAAAATTACTAAATCAAAAAGATGAAAATATTGATTTACTTTTATTTTTTCAGCCGAATAATCAGCAGCTTTTTGATGATCCTGGAGACTAATTTGTGAAGCAAACTTCAGGGGGACAGCTCCACGATTTTTGACAATATGATCCAAATTTCTTTTGTCTAAAATACTCTCAATTAAACTTTTACAAAAAAGTACACCTAAGAAAAATTTAGTATATATATTCATTTCCAACATATGATTCCTGTGTTGCCCTTACTCTTTATGAATTATAGTATGGGGATTATGAAAATTCATCAAATCTTCTTTAATAATAGCCTAAGAAATTTTAGTTACCTAATCAGTTTTAATGATGGGGCGATTTTTTGCATCGATCCACTAAACCCAAAAGAAGTACTCAGCACTTTAAATGATCAACAGTTAGCTGGAATTATTAATACACATGATCACTGTGATCATTACTCAGGTAATGAAGAGCTAGCTGCTGCTTTTCAATGCCCCGTAATGGCCCATCCTAAAGCAGTCGTTCCTGCAAAAAATAAAAACTTAGATGATCAAGA
Source organism: Bacteriovorax sp. (assembly GCA_030654205.1). Lineage (GTDB taxonomy): Bacteria > Bdellovibrionota > Bacteriovoracia > Bacteriovoracales > Bacteriovoracaceae > Bacteriovorax. Next base: position 1,568 of record JAURXW010000120.1, on the reverse strand, counting down.
AATAATACATCAACTAATTTCCGAAGATTCTCAGTGGTGCCTAAAGTCGATCTTTACTCCCGGTCATACTTTGAGCCATTTATGTGTTTTATTAGAAAAAAATAATAGTCCCTATGCTCTTTTTACAGGAGATTGTTTTTTTAACGCTGGCGTCGGCAATTGCCATAATGGGGGCGATCCAGAAATTCTGTATCAAACAATCAGTACTATATTTAAAAATTTGCCTGATGAAACACTTATTTATCCTGGACATGAATATATAATGCGAAATTTAGAATTTACTATTAATTACGAACCCCGTAATTCAAATGCTTTAGAATTTCTTAAAAAAATAAAAAAACTGAATCTCAACGAAACATTTTTTATCAATAATATGAAAACGGAAAGAGAGATCAACACCTTTTTAAGGCTCAGTAGCAAAAACTTAACTGATAGCTTAAAACTTAAAAATTCAAATGAGAAAAAAATCTTCTTAACATTAAGAGAACTTCGCAACAGTTGGTAAAACCTGATACAAGGAGCAAATATGGCATTTCCCAAAATAGGAAATAACTCACCAGATTTTAATTTAATGAACCAAGATGGTGTAGAGCAAAGCTTGAAGATCTTTCGAGGAAAAAATATTGTTTTATATTTTTATCCTAAGGCCATGACTCCCGGTTGCACTGTTCAGGCATGTGGAATACGTGACGCAAAAAATGAATTTAAGAAGTTAAATACAATTGTCTTTGGAGTAAGTCCCGATGAGCCTAAAAAACTCTTAAGATTTATTGAAAAAGAAAAATTAAACTTTGATTTGCTCTCTGATCCAGAGCATTTGATTGCAAATAAATATGGAGTTTGGGGTCTTAAAAAATTTATGGGTAAAGAATATATGGGAATTGTAAGAACAACCTTTATTATTAATCCTGAAGGTAAATTGATTCATATTATGGATGATTTTACTACGAAGTCTCACCATGAGGACGTACTTACGTATCTTAAAAAAAATGAACTTTAAATATTAACTTTGGAGAAATTATGCGTTTGGGATTTTGTTTATTTTTAATTTCATTTTCTCTTCAGGCAAAAAATCTTCAATTTATGTCCTATAATGTTGAAAATCTTTTTGACACCAAGCATGATGTCATTAATCATATGGATAAATTAGATTGGACTTTTCTTCCAAAGGGCTCCCCTGGAAAAAAAGAGGCTTGCTTGGGAGAAAAAAATAAACATCATCAAAAAGAGTGTCTTGCTACTGATTGGACAGAAGAGAAGCTCCAATTAAAGCTTTCTCAAATTAAAGAAGTTGTCACCAGTGAGCGCTCGCTACCAGATTTTTTAGGTTTGGTAGAAGTTGAAAATGAGAAAGTAGTGGGCCAACTTGCTAAAAAATTGGGATATGAGAATTTTGAAATAACCCAAAGCCCTGATAAACGAGGAATTGATGTTGCTCTTTTGTATAGAAAATCTAAAGACATTAAAAAAATTGCAAAAATTGAGCATGATGTTCCTGTCGATTATCCAACTCGAAATATTTTAGAAGTTCAATTTTTGATTGCTCAAAAGTATCCTTTAACCATTTT
>JAURXW010000118.1 GCA_030654205.1 Bacteriovorax sp. | reverse complement strand
TCGTTGGTGGAGTTTGCACGACTGTTCTTTGGTTTGCTTCAGTAAAATTTGCGATTCCTTTAGTGATCGCTGGAATGTACTTGACCGCATTTTTGTACGCTGTCTTGATCGCTGAAATTATTTTAAGAAATATTAATCCTGTGAAAGGATTAATTTATGCTGGAATCATTTTAGTTTCTTTAGTAGGCGGATCGCTCGTTCTTTACAATCAATTAGGTAAAGTTTCTGTGAAAGCAGAACTAACAGCATCGGTTGTAAAATTAATGGCGATGGTTAAAGAACAAAATAAGGATAATTCTGCACTCAATTCAAACGGAGAAGAAGCTCGCATCTTTCAAGATTTTATTGCCAAGCCAGAAGAGCTTGCCAATGAAATTTATGGTGTTTTGCCTGCAGGAATATTTGTGTTTGCCTTTTTTGGATTGTGGATCAGTCTTTATATGACCCTTCGCAATTCTGTAATTTGGCGCTTTAAGCACCCTTATCCGTTTAGCTTAAAAGATCTGATTAATTTCAGAGCTCCTGAATTTTTCGTATGGCCACTGATTTTATCTGTGGTTTGTGTCGTGGGTTCAAGTTACGGTCTTCCAAAAATTACCGAAGTTATTGGTACTAATCTTCTTTACTGTTTGGGCGTGTTTTATTTATTTCAAGGCTTCGGCGTCTATAATGCTTTTTTAAAGTATATAAAGATTGGCGGATTTTTGAAATCGATGTTTGTGGTTTTTACTTTAGTAATGGCCTACAAATTTTTAGCGATACTCGGAATGTTTGATTTATGGTTTGATTTTAGAAAATTTTTAACGAACAAAAAAAAGGACGAAGGAGATATATTATGAAAGTTATTTTAACTGAAAAAGTTCCAGCTCTTGGAAATATCGGTGAAATCGTTAACGTATCAGCAGGTCATGCTAGAAACTATCTAGTGCCAAATGGCTTTGCAATGGTTGCTGACGATTCAAACAAAAACCTATTGGCTGCTCAACAAAAAAGTCTTGCGAAAAAAATCCAAGGCCAAAAAGATGTAGCACTTGCTCTTAAGGCAAAAATCGAAGGTATGACGATCGAACTTATTAAAAAAGTTGGAGCGTCAGGAAAGCTTTTCGGAACTGTAACTAACGCTGAACTTTCTAAAGAATTAGAAGTTCGCGGAGTTGAAGTTGAAAGAAGATTAATTCACCTTGAAGCGCCTATTAAAGGTCTTGGAATTTTCAATGCAAAAGCGAAAATTTTCCAAGACGTAGAAGCGACTTTCAAAATTAAAGTTTCAATTGATCCTAAACAAGCTGAAGAGCTAAAAAGAAATCAAGAAGAAGCTCTAAAAAATGCTGAAGCTAGAAAAAAAGCTGCTGCAGAAGCAAAAGCAAACGGCACGTCTGAAACTGCTGTTGTTGAGTTAACTGAAGAGCAAAGATTAAAAGCTGAAGTTGATAAACTTTTAAGATCTTAATTTAAAATTTTTCTTTTAAAATTATAGAAGGGCCTCTATTTAAGAGGTCCTTCTTGTTTATAGGTATAGATATGGCCAGCAATAGTAATAATAATCAAATTAATGAACTTCCTCACGATCTATTGGCCGAAAAGGCGATGGTTGGTAGTTTGATTATCGATGGCTCTGTCTTTGATGAAATTTCGAATTTAAAAATTACTAAAGATCATTTTTACGATCCTCGTTATGGAATTATTTTTGATGTTATTGCCGATCTCTCATTGGCCAATCGGGCAATCGACTACGTTACTGTTTGCTCAAAATTACAAGAGAAAGGAAAGCTTGAAGAAGTAGGAGGACAGTCTTTTGTCCTTACTTTAGTTGAAGACCAAGCGACTTCCGCCAATGTTTATGACTATGCTAAAATTGTTAAAGACAAATCCTCAATGAGAGAAATTATCCGTACGGCCATGCGAGTGGTGCAAATGGGAATGTCTTATTCTGGAGATGCAGATGATTTTATTCAAGAAGTAGAATCTAGTTTTTTTAAACTTACCAACGATGCCAAAACTGGATCAATGGTTAAATTAAATGCCACATTAAAACAAAACTTAAAAGAACTGGAAGATACATCAAGATTGATGGGGGAGATTGCAGGTCTCTCGACTGGATATCCACGTTTAGATGAACTTTTATTAGGGATGCAGCCTGGGCAGTTAATTGTTCTAGCAGCTCGTCCTGCGATGGGAAAAACCTCTTTAGCATTGAACGTTGCAGTGAGTGCATGCATTCAATCTGGACTTCCTTGTGTTATTTTTTCTCTGGAAATGTTAGCGACAGAATTATCAATGAGATTACTTACTGGTCGGGCGAAAGTAGATTCTAAAAGAGTTCGTAAAAAAGCATTTTTGGATACAGACCTAAGAAGCATTGCTAAAGCAACCCAAGAACTTTCTGCTTTACCAATTTATATTAACGATTCGGGAAATACGACGATTCTTGATATTCAAAGTCAAAGTCGTAAAATTAAAGCTGACCAAGGTTTAGGTTTAATTGTCATCGACTACTTGCAGTTGATGGGTTCAACCAGCAAAAATATTCAACGTGAACAACAAATTGCAGAAATTTCACGTGGACTTAAAACAATGGCCAAAGAACTTGGTTGTCCTGTAATTGCTCTGTCTCAGCTTAACCGTGGAGTTGAGTCTCGTCCTAACAAACGTCCGTCTACGGCCGATTTAAGAGAGTCTGGTGCGATTGAACAGGATGCGGATATCGTTATGTTTGTTTACCGTGATGAAGTTTATTATCCAGATACAAAAGAGCCAGGGATTGCCGAAATTATCGTTGGTAAAAATCGTGCTGGTGAAATTGGTACCGCTAAGCTTGCTTGGGTTGGTGCTTACACCAGTTTTGAGAATTTAGCAGCTCATCGTGACGGACAATAGTCTTTTTTCAATCATTCCTTATAAAGGTCGGCTGATAAAATTAGATAGTCCTAGGCGAGCGATAGCTTATTATCGTCATCATGCCGTTGATCTATTGACCGGAACAAGTTATCCACACGACTTTACTCAGTGGATTAATGAAAATAAAAAAATATTATTAAATGCAATTGAAGAAAAACCAAGAGTGATTCATTTGTTTTATGAATTATCTTTTTTAATTGAAAATGATTTTCAATTTTTAAAAGATGATAATCTTCTTGTGTTAGATCTTGAATTTAGCTCCTTCCAAAATATTTCAGTTGGTGCTTATAAAAAAATCAATTTGAAGGAAAAAAAATATCCCAATCTAAAAGATTACAAAAAAGCTTTTGAGATTGGGTATCAAGAATTGTTAAAGGGAAATTGTTATCAATTTAATCTGACTTATCCTTATCTTTATTCTTTTGATAATCACTTATCACCTTTTGATTTTATTTTTTCTCTATGGAGAGATTTGGATTCACGAGGGGCATATGGTTCTGCAACTTATATCCCTTTATTTAAAAAATTATATTTAAGCAATTCCCCTGAATGCTTGTTTCAATATAAAAATAATATTCTCTCAACAATGCCTATCAAGGGAACACTAAAGCGCTCTGATAATGACGATTTGAAAGATTTGTGGCGAAAATTGGTTAACGATAAAAAAAGCCAGGCAGAGCTTTTTATGATTAGTGATTTACTTCGCAATGATCTCTCTAGAATAGAGCTTCCTCGAGCAAAAATAGTGAAACGGAAATTTCCCAAACTGGTTCCGGGGCTAATACATCAATGTTCACAAATTGATGTTGAGTTAGGTCCCACTGTTAGTTTGTGGAATGTAATAGATAAAATATTTCCGGGTGGAAGTATCACTGGAGCACCTAAGAAAAGGGCAATCAATTTGATTCATTCGCTAGAGCAACGTGAGCGTGGTTTTTATTGTGGCTCAACTTTGATTCTTTACCAAAAGATGAATAGCGCCTCTATCAATATTCGATCGAGCGTTGTGGATTTTTCTGACTCAACTTTGCTCTACCAAGCTGGTGGTGGCATCACCTTAAAGAGTGAAGTAAAAGAGGAGTTTTTGGAAATGACTTACAAGCGTGACAGCTTTATTCGTACTCTAACTCTATAAAATTGCTTAAAAACTAATAAAATCTTACATTCAGTTCATAATGACCAACAATATTTGACATGCAATTCTACGAATAGATATCATTTTTTTGCGTCATAGTAATTGACTATTTGGCCAGGAAAAGATCTTGGAAGCTTTCGTTGAAGGATCGACGAAGTTTTTTGGGTTGGCCAAGTTTTAAGAAGACAAAGGAGTGTTGAATGGAAGAATTGGGTTTACAAGATGTATCTAAACCAGCTTCAGAAACTGCAGTTTCTTTAGGAACCCTTGCTGAATTGACTGGTTTTCCAGTGAATTATATCAAGAGAGAGCTTCTTTTAGATGGAGAAGTTGAGTCAGAAATGACGATTGAAGAATTAAGAAAAAAAGTTTTAGCTTATCTTGATTCTGGCTTTTAAGTAAAATGTTTATAAAAACGAAACCTTTTGTCAGTAGGACTTCCGGTTTTTGTTAATAAAAAGCCTAGCTTATGCTAGGCTTTCTTTTTTCTTCCCTTCAAAAATATTTACGGGCAACATGGCAGATCCAATTAATACCGTCGACTACTCCTTACTGGAACCAATTTCTTCAGTTGAAGAATTCTTGAAATCCAATTTTCATTCTAGTGGAGCAAAGTTAAAAAAATATTTTGATAAATCATTTTTAAACCGCTCATTTGCGGCCCGTACGACACTTTCCTTGCCTTTAAATTTTGTAAATGATGGCGAGATTAATCCGGAATATGATGGCCCTTTAATTAGTATTGTTTATGAAGATGAAAATTTTTTGGTGATGGAAAAACCGGCCAATCTTTTTGTACATCCTCTTGTTTACGATGAAAAAAATAATTGTTTAAGTTTTTTGCGTGCAACTAAGCCTGAATATTTAAAAATAAATAAAGCTCAATATGATCGAGGTTTATTGTATCGATTGGATTATGAAACCTCCGGGGTATTGATATACATAAAAAATGAAGTTGATTATCAGTATCTACGTTCTCATTTTAAAATGATCGCCAAGAAAAAAACATATCTCTGTCTTGTTGAAGGGGAGTGCAATTTAAGTGGAAGTTTCACTCATTATTTTTCATCAAAAGAAACTAAAGGAAAAAGAATTATAGTATCGAGTGATAAAAATTTGGGTGATAGTGGAGAGCTCTCAGTATTGCCAAAGCATTACGATTCAAAAAATAATTGCACCTTAATGGAAGTCAATCTCGTCTCGGGTCTTCGGCACCAAATTAGGGCCCAAATGGCTTATTTAGGTTATCCGCTTAGAGGTGATCAGTTTTATGGTGGAAAAACTGCCCATAGACTTTATCTTCACGCCCTAAATTATCAATTGGAACTTAGGGGAGAAACATTTTCTTTTGAAAGTAAACCTCACGATTTTAATGGGTTGTAGTTAATACCTGACTTTTTCAATAAACAAATTCAAGAAGCATTCAAGATTAACCGACTAGTCTGATAGTCTTTTAACTCTACATTAGGATTATCGATGTCTGAGATGCAATTGATTTTAAATGATACTTTTTGGAAATTTTTAGTTTCACTGGAAGAGCTCAAAGAGAAAAAAGATAAAAATCTTTTTTGTTCTTCGCTGAATGTTAATGATGAAACTTTAAAAACATTTCAGGAATTTTTGAATCGCTTTGATGTAATGTGCGTGATCGATGATGCTTATATTTATCCGCTTAAAGATAAATGTAGAATTAAAATGGAATTTTCTCTTTCGGAGTGGTTGGCCCTTCAGGCAAGTTTTCACAAAGAAAGTGATCATAGTAATTTCAAGCAGTATTATCACAAAATTGTTCAAAATAAATTAACATTAGTTCAAAAAGCTTTTGAGCAATTTAATCTGTATAAAAAACCAATTGATATATCAGTTAAACTAAGTGAAGTAGAAAATTTGAAAAAGAAAATTAATTATGTCATTAGTTATCGAAAATCCATTACGATTGAGTTCTTAAATAATAAACAATGCGTGGTATTTCCGCATCGTTTAGTTTTTCTGGATGGCATTTTATGTGTTGTGGGCGAAAGTGTCAGTGATAAGACACTTGTTTATTTTGGGGTCGAGGACATTAAAGATGTTTTAGATTTTGATCATTTGTATGAACCCAATTTTAGTCAAATTGAAATTAATGAATTTATTTGTCATTTAAGATTAATTAACGGCAAAGAAGAAAGATTGGTTTTAAAAGTTTATAGTCAATATGAAACAGACTTACTTCCAAATCACCATTTCTTAGGGAATCCTTTTATAACCTCCAATACGGAGGGGGATATGATTTGGGCCGCAACTATTGAAATATGTGACGATCTTTTTCAATGGCTTTTTGCAATGAAAGACAGAGTTGAGATTCTAGATCCTGGGCATATTCGAAAAGAGTTTTCACATTTTTGTGAAATGAAAAAAGAAAATTCTGAATTAAAAAAAGTTTCTTAAGAAGTCTTATTTAATGAATATAGCGATAAGTAAGATTTAATCTTGGACCGTTAACTTTTGTACTTTTAGAAATTTTGTGAACCCAGAAATGTTGCAATTGTCCCATCATGACCAATAAACTCTGAGACTCTAGTCCAAAAGTTTTAGTCTCAATTGTTTTATCAAATCTATGCTTTAAGTGAAATTGCCTAGTCTCACCAAAACTCAAAGAGGCAATTGTAGGATTTTGTCCAAGCTCAAGTTCATCATCTGCATGGTAAGACATATGATCATTTCCATCGCGGTAATAATTTATTAAAACAGAGTTAAATTTTACGTCCAAATTACTTTCTAACAAATCTTTAATTTTGTTTAAAGCAGGTGTCCAGCCAGGTGAAATCATTTTTATTTTAGAATAGGAGTGAGTGATTCCAACATCTCCATGCCAAGCCGTTAGTCTTGGTAATGGATGAGTTTTTCCATACATGCTAATTGAATCGTTGCGCCAGATAATGTCTTGAGAGACTTCAGCAATTGTTTCAGTAAGAAAATTTTCTTGATAAAGCAGAATTCCATCGTGATTAAGAATTTCTCTTGGTGCTTCTGGTCTGGTGATAAATGAATCTAGCTTCATTGCTATACCTTACTCATTTTTTGAGCTATTGTTAAGTCGCATAATACCACAGCTTAATGAGGAATTTGATATGCAAATGATAGACAAAAATATCGAAGATTATTGTATCGCCAAAAGCAATTTACCGAGTGTTGATTGTGATCGAATTGAAGAGTACACGCGCGCCCATGTTCATGGTGCCAGGATGCTGATTGGGAAAATGGAGGCTTCATTTATTGGTTTTTTATTAAGATCAATAGGCGCGAAAAGGGTTTTAGAATTAGGAACATTTACCGGTTATTCCGCTTTGACGATGGCAGAAAATTTGCCTGATGATGGCGAAATTTTAACGGTTGATATAAATGAAGCCACTGTTTTACTTGCAAAGGAATTTTGGAAACAATCAAGCCACGGTTATAAAATTACAAGTTTAATGGGAAGTGGACTTGATATTATTCCAACTTTAAAAGCTCCTTTTGATTTTGTTTTTATTGATGCGGATAAAAGAAATTATATAAATTATTTAAAACTTACTGCTCCATTATTATCGCCGACTGGTATAATTGTTATTGATAATGTTTTGTGGGATGGAAAGGTTCTTCCTGATGCCGATCTTGATGTGAGCGAGCATCGCGATCGCAATACTGAATTTATTCGTTTGGTTAATGATTATATTGCTAATGAACCAAGTCTTTACGGGACTTTGCTACCCATTAGAGATGGAATATTTTTAGTTCGCAAATATTAACTCATGTTTGGATTATTCACAAAATATAGGCTATAAGATAAAAAAATCAGTTAAGGACCTATATGAGTGAAACTAAGCCTATTGCGCTAGATGCCTACGAGCTATTAGCAGAATCTTTCGACAGATTGGCCGGAAGTAAGGCCGAAAATGCCTATATTGAACAACCTGCGATGAGAAAAGCAGTGGGAGATGTTCGTGGTTTAAAAATTTTTGAAGCGGGATGTGGCCCTGGAATTTTAGCTGAGTATCTCATTCATGAGGGTGCTAAAGTTGTGGGTTATGATGTGAGCCCAAAGATGATTGAACTTGCCAAAAATCGCAATTCTAAAAATTCGACATTTTTCGTGGCCGATGGAGCACTTCCATTGCCTTTAGGCATTGAACAAAATGCTCAATTTGACATGGTTGTGGCCTCTTTAGCTATCGATTATATAAAAGATTGGTCAACCCCATTGGCCGAATTCCACCGACTTTTAAAGCCAAAGGGAAAATTTATTTTTACCATCAAGCATCCGCTTGGATCATGGAATTGGTATAAACCTGAATGTGCTTTTGGCGTTCAGTATGTCGAAGCGACGTGGAAAGGTTTTAATGACGAGCCAGTCGTTATGCCAGATTATTATCGCTCATTTGAAGAAGTTATTAATCCGCTTATAAAGGCCGGATTTAAAATATTAAGAGTCGAAGATTTAAAACC
>JAURXW010000116.1 GCA_030654205.1 Bacteriovorax sp. | reverse complement strand
ATCCAAATAATTTGGAACAAGCACATGAGTATATAAAATGGACTAAAGATAGCGTGATGAACGAGAACTGGTTCTGTAAAAAACCAGATTCAACGAAAGCAGAATATTCTATCGAGCAATTTAAAGATGAATTTAATTATCTAGATAAAGATTTTGAAATTTATGGCTTTATGATGAAAGTAGATGGTGCGTATGTAGGATACGGTCAAATTATAATTAATCAAGGTGGGGCATTTACTAAAGATAAAAGAGTATCATGGCCAAGTGTTGCTGTAGGCGAATCAGTTAATAGATCTAAAGGCCTTGGCACATTAATTTGCCAGAAAGTTTATGAGTTATCTAAATTACATAAATGTGACGTAATTGAAGTTGGAATTTTTGAATTTAATAATCCAATAAAACAACTTTTGCTAAAAAATGGATTTAAGTTTATTGGACAAAAAGAAAAGATAACTTATACACAAGATCGCTGGTGGAATGCGGAACACTATTTATTACCAATTTATTAACGAACTGTCGATTGATTAGTTGAGCACCCGTTCGCTTATCGATAAATGTCTTTGCGGTGTCCGATTTTAAGTACAAGAATGAGAAGCTTTTTTCCTTCGACTTCATAAATTATTCGATAGTCACCTTGTCTAATTCTATAAGTACCCTCTTCTCCGGCCAACTTGCGACAGCCTTCAGGAAAAGGATTTATACTTAATATTTGTATCGCCTCTACTATTTTTACAAGATCTTTTTTTGCAATTTTTTTCAGTGACTTTTCGGCAGTGGATGAAATTTCAATCTTATAATTTGCCACTTGCTTTAAGCTCCTTTAGCACTTCATCAAATGGCTTAAAAGATTCATTTCGGAGTTTGCGAAGATCAGAGATGTCTTCATATTCTTCAAGTTTATCGATGATGGCATCTTCAATGAATCGATTAATTTTGAGACCTCTTTCTTCACAAAAAGCGTCTAAAGCATCCTTAATATTTTCATCAATTTTTGTAGCAAGTTGTTTTGCACCCATAAATACCTCCGTTGATATCGTAGCATGTTGGGGTATAAAAAACTAGATAAAGATAGCTTTTACAACCTATTGTTTTTCAAGGTTTATAGGTTCGACTCCTGCCGTTTGCGCCATTTTTGTTTTAGAGAAAAATCAATTTATTTTCCATCTTTAGCAAATACCCATTCGAAAAATTTGTTAAAAAAACTACTAGAGCTGCTACTATTTTTCGAAGGGCCAGGATAAAAACGAATTCCAACCATAGCTTCCCAATCATGAGATTTTAAATGATTGAGATGATAATACTCATAGTTTGTAAAAAGTTGAAAAGAAGTACTTTGCAATAACACAAGATCAGCACCGGCCAATAATCCCTTAGTATTTAATTCACCTAGGTTATAATTCGATTTAATTGTTGTAGATTGAGTACTGGAATAAGCACCAGCAATTTTATGAGAATTATTATGAAGAGCGTATCCAGCGTGCAAATTAAAAACTGAAAAAAGCCAGTAACCAAAATGGATGCCAGCGGTCTGATCTGCTCTAGTAATACTTCCATCAATATTTGAAAAACTAATATTGTCTTTTTGTGAAGTATAGCGCCCAAAAAAATTGATTTCAACATTGCTATCCCAACGGGTCCCGAATTGAAATTTATACGAGGCACCGGCCGGTTTATAGTTCAGATTATTTACATTTTGAGAGTAACCATAAAGCAGTGACCAGCTCGATGAATTAATACTAGCTCGCCCGCCATTTGCTGCGAAAAGTGAAAAAGGTGTGAATATTAAAATAATAATTATCAGATTTTTTTTCATTTATTTAGAATAAACGAAGAAGAATTTTTTTCAATATATTCTTAAACAAAAAACCAATCAGTTTTTGAAAATTTTTAAGTACCTTACCAATTATTTCAACTTAATATGGACAACTTCCCGAGGGAGCAGTATTCCCCCCGACGCAAGTGGTCATGCAACTGCCACCATAAGGACCACCAGAGCATGGTTTTTCAATAGAGGGCGGACAGCAATCCAATGAGCCACAATCAAAAGTACAAATCCCAGCAGCAGAAACAGTTTGGTCGTTAATTAAAAAAATAGAAATAAAAAAGACAGTAAAAATGAAGACAGCAGCTTTTATGGGAAATATTAGTTGAAACATGTAAGCGCCTTTTAGTTTTTGTCATTAAATATAAAAATGATATAACAAGTAAAAATAAAACACTCGTTATAAGTAATAAGCTTGAACAAACCGTTCTCAATGTGAGTTAGTCGGAAATCACGAGGAAGTGCAAATTGGAATATCCCAAAATAGTAGATTATGAAAATTGTGTTTCTTATCTTCAAAAATTTATAGAAATTAATCACGAAGCTGGAGTACCAATAAGTTATCGCTTTATAGCGACTAAGTTAAATTGGCCAATTTCTTATCTTAACGACGTCCTCCATGGAAGACGAACTCTGACTTTAACAAGGGCATTGGAATTTGCACGTTTTGCCAATTTTGATTTAATCGAAACAGAGCGATTAATATTTATGACTTTAAAGGATTCCACAAAAGGAAATATTCAGGATTATTTTTCAGAGAAACTTGAAAAGGAGTGCAACTCAGACTCGTATTCAAATTCTGAAAAAAATTATGCTGGTATCGCCGATGATTTCAAGGAAACGATTGAAGAACTAAAGGGAGATCTAGGTGCAAGCTCATTATTGAAATTATTAACATGGAGTAAGGGGAAAATTAATCGGAAAAAAATACCTAAACTACTTTATACCTTCAGTGAGTTTTATGATCCAAAAATCATCGATAATAAAATTGATTTATTGGAAAAAAATGGAAATATAAAAATTATTACAAATAAAACTTCAGACGACATTGAAGTGAAAATCCTAAAGCCGGTTATAAATTTTATAGTTACAAAAGAAAATGTATTTCATATTGCTCAATTTGCAGACAATATGGGACGTATTTTAAGAGATCAAAAAGTATCGGGGATTTTTAACTCTGGTTTTATAACAATAAATAAATCGAAATTTAACGAAGTAAGACAAAAGCTCTATTCAGTTCGAAATTGGTTAATGGAAATTGAAAAAGAAGCTCTAGCGGCAGAGAAAGGAGGGCTTGATGAAGCACTTATATTTCAATACGATATCAATCTAGCGGCATTAATAGATTATCGAGAGTTGGGTATAGAAAATCTTAAAATCTGGGAAGAGAATATTCGTAATTAACCTGAGTTCAGGCTTTTATGCCATTAATTTCTAGCCACTACATCACAAGATAGATTGTTTTTTTGATAGGCGCACGAAACTAATCCCGCAACAACAAAAAGTTTTAAAGGGCATTTCTCCTAATAACTGCATCTTATAGATTCACAATTTTGGTCATTGAGAGGATCATCTCCCCAGCAACGAGAGCAACCTCTGATGCTCCCAGACATTACTCCAGATGGACTACAAAATTCTGCCGCATCTAGGGCATTACAAGTGCAGCACCCAAGGGCAGAGATATTTTCATTGTAGAAAATTGAGCTACAAATGCACAAAAAGAAACAAACATAAAAAATTATCTTCAATATAAATTTCCCAGTATTAGTAATTTTTCTTTAAAACCTACTTAATTATGAACTAAAATAATACGAAGACTGTTCTTGATTTGAGAACGACAAAAGGAAAGCGTGTATGATTTTTCCTAAGATAGATGATTACCTAGATTGCGCTTCCTACTTTAAAGACCTTTATGAGCAAAATCAGTTAATTAATCCACCACTTAGTTACCGTCAATTTGCGCTAGAAATAAATTGGCCAGTGTCCTACTTGAATGATGTCATAAATAAACGAAGAACAATGACCCTTACCAGAGCTTTTGAGTTTTCGAGATTGGCAAAGTTCAATGTACTTGAAATAGAACGCCTCGTTTT
>JAURXW010000290.1 GCA_030654205.1 Bacteriovorax sp. | reverse complement strand
ACTTGTTTAAGTTTTTCATCGAAGCTATTTGCCCCGGATGAGGTTTAAGGGAAGTGATTTTTGGATTATAAGCAGCAGAAGTTCCCTTTACGCCGTCGAGAGTGAGGGTTGTCGCAATATCGGCCAATTTCATAATTTGAGCGGCTTCATAAGTCGCAAGAGCTCCGAGCGCGGCCATACAAGCCGTACCATTTATTAAGGCAAGGCCATCTTTGGGACCTAGGATCGCAGCAGACTTTTTAATTTGTGAAATTGCCAAATTAGAGTTGATAATTTTTCCATCAACTTCAACGTCTCCTTCACCAATCAAAGCAAGAGCAATATGAGAAAGTGGTGCTAAGTCTCCAGATGCACCAACAGAGCCTTTTTCTGGAACAACAGGTGTGATGTGTTCATTTAAAAAATCAAGAAGCAAGTTGACTGTGCTTGGTTCAACTCCAGAAAATCCAGAGATTAAACAATTAGCTCGCAAAAGCATTATGGCACGTGTGATTTCTTTAGAGAAAGGTCGACCAACACCTGTGCAATGAGAACGGATCAAGTTTAGTTGTAATTGAGCCAAATCTTTTTCTTCAATATGCTTACTCGAAAGCGCACCAAACCCAGTATTGATTCCATAAACAGGTTTACCTTTTTTAACAACATCAAAAACAAATGCTCTTGAAGCTTTCATTTTTATTAAAGCTAGAGGATCAATCGATAACTTTAAAGATCCTTTGGTCGCGTGAGCAACGCGATATACATTTTCTATTGTTAAATTTTGTCCGTTAAGAATTAATTCCATGATTTATTACTCCCATCGATAAAAGCTAATTTAGCTTAAAGTAAATATGATGTTTTGTAATGAAGATTTGCGCATATGTCCTATGAAAAATAAAAAAGTCGATTAGTATCTTAGGATGTTTAGAAACAAGCACCGATTGAACAATATGCAGGAGTTAACATGAAAACATTATTAGCAACATTTTTAATATTAGTGGCCCAAAGCAGTTTTGCCACAGACTATCAATTGGGAGTGGTAATTGGGGCACCTGTCGGTATCGCAGGAAAGGCAAGCGTTGACGATACGCACTCAGTTGATGCAGTACTGGCTTACTCTCTGGCAAAAGAATTAGGCCTTGAGTTTCATTCAGATTATTTGTTTGAAAAAGTTCTTACGTTTACGACAAATTCAGCAAGCCCTATTGAGCTTTATTATGGAATAGGTGCTCGCTTCGTATCTATTACAAGTGGAAATCATGACAACGATGTTGCCATTGGCCCACGAGTGCCGGTTGGAGTAACTTATCAAATCAATAATCCTAAAGTTGAATTTTTTGGTGAATTAGCTTTAGCGTTCGATATTATTCCTGCGACGAACTTAGATCTTGAAGGTGGGATTGGTGTAAGATATCGCTTTTAAGCAGCAATAGCTTCTTTGGGATATTTCTTCATCATAGTAATAATTAATTCTTGTGCCTGGGTGTTTTTATAGTAACGACACCAGGCAATTAGAGAGCGTCTTTGATAATCACAATAAAGCACATCAGGGTTTGCATCAATTGCATCAGATAATTTTTGCAGCTTATTTAATTCGACCGACAAAACAACATCACATTGAACAATTTCTTTGGCCATAATATTATTTTGCAGAAATTGGCTATAAACTTTATAACAAAGAAACATAACTAAAGAGGCCCAACAAATGGGAGCATAAAGTGCTAGGCAAGAAATAAAAAGAATGGTCCAACAATCTCTAGCGCCTAGGGAATTACATAAACAAAGTGGAGCTTCTAAAACAAAAAGCAAGGCCTTATAATTTCTTAGATTTTTTTTTGGGCCTACGGGAAACTTAATAACTTTAAAGTCCATAAACCTATAATAGTTCATGTTATAGATATAGGGTGGAAGATGACCTAAATAGTTAATAGCTCGTAAAAAAGTTTTGCAAAAAGCGCCCAATATTTAAGGCTAACAGTTATTTATCTGATGGAAGAGATAGCTTTAGCATAATCGACAGGATTATTTTTAAATATATATGAACCGGCCACTAAGTTATCAGCACCAATTTTAATTAAATCGTGAGCATTTTTATCATTAACTCCGCCATCAATTTGAATTTGAAAATTAGATTTTAGTTTTTCTCGACGTAATTTTAGTTCAATAATTTTAGTAAAGGTATTTTCAATAAATGCTTGACCCCCAAAGCCAGGTTCAACTGACATTACGAGAACAACATCAATAAGCTTTAGGAGCTCATCACTTAATTCACTCACAATGGTGTTAGGCTTAATTGAAATTCCGATACTTGGAAAATTATTTTTTAATGTTTGTATATATTTAATAGGAGAAGCAATTGCTTCAAAATGAAATGTAAAATTATATAAACCTTTGCCTTTCAAAAGATCAGAATAAAATTCAGGGTTAGTAACCATAAAATGGGCGTCACATTTATGCTTAGAATACTTAATGATAAGCTCAATTATTGGTGGTCCAAAAGTAAGGTTCGGAACAAAATGACCATCCATAATATCAAGGTGGAACCAAATATTATCGATATTATCAAAAGCATTTAATTCAGATTGAATATTTAAAAAATCGCATGCTAAAAGACTTGGAGAAATTATTGTCATAGATATTTACGGATTAATTACAATTTCTCCGCCCTTATTTATTAAACCATTTAATAATTCTGTATCACTGCAGCTTTTTTTTCCTTCTAATTGAACTCGTGAAAGTCTAATAGTTCCATCAGAACACCCTACTGCTAAATGTCCGTGCTCAATAGAAGTTTCGTTAGGCTTTAAAAAACGATTTAAAGATTCAACTTCTAAAACCTTAAGCCGTAGGTTGTTCAAAAAACAATAAGTACCAGGCCATGGATCAAGGGCCCGAACTTGATTTGAAATTTTAGAATTGGATGATTCCGTAAAATTTAAAAGACCATCTTCTTTTTTTAAAGTTGGGGCAAAACTAATATTTTTTGGGTCTTGAGGTGTGTAAATTAATTTATTATTTACAACTGTTTCTATAAAAGAATTAGTACTTAAGGCAGCTTGAAATTTTAAGCGGGTATAGAGTTGACCACCTGTTTCTGTATTTGAGATGGATATCTCATGGAAGGCAACGAGATCACCGGCATCCATTTCTTTAACCATTTTCTGAATTGAAACACCTGTAGATTTGTCGCCATTTAAAAGAGCATATTGAATTGGTGCGGCTCCTCTATATTTAGGTAAAATCGAAGTGTGAATATTAAAACATCCAAGACGAGGCATATTTAAAATGCGATTACCTAAAAATTGAGCAAAAGCGAGTACTAAAAAAAAATCAATATTAAAAGTTTCGAGCTCAAGGAGTATTAATTCTTCGCGATTAATATTTTCAACTTGGTAGAGTGGAAGCCTATGTTGTTTGGCGAAATCTGCCACCGGTGGCGACTTTAATTCCTGGCCTCTCCCTGCTGGTCTATCAGGCATTGTGATGATAGCAACAAGATTTATATGCGGGTGTTGATGAAGCAGTTCAAGTGTAGGTAGTGAAAAGTCAGGAGTTCCGCAAAAAGCAATATTTAACTTTTTCATAACTATTTTTTCTTTTGTTGTTTTAAAAATTTTTTCTCTAAAAGATTTTTCTTTAAAAAGCTAAGGCGTTCAATAAATACTATGCCGTCAAGATGGTCATTTTCATGTTGCAAACAAACGGATAATAATTCGTCCGCTTCAATTTCATGATGAACCCCAAACATATCGTCATATTCTACCGTCACAAATTCGAATCGTTTAACATCTTCATAAATTCCGGGAACACTTAAGCAGCCCTCTTCTTGAAGTACTTCGCCGCTTTTATTTTTAAAAACAGGATTGCAAAAAACCATAGGACTAAATTCAGATAGTCGAAATTCGGTACTTCCATCGGCCAGTGTAACTTTTTCGCGATCATACCAAATATCTAAAACAAAAAAGCGAAGACTGACACCTACCTGAGGAGCTGCAAGTCCGATTCCCGGAGCATGATACATCGTAAATAACATGTTTTTAACAATTGCGTGCAATTCATCATTGAATTCAATGACTGGTTTAGCAATTTGCTTTAAAATAGGCGCCGGATAAGTTGAGATGTTTAACTTTTCGCCTTCAAGTTTATAGTTTTCTAAAAAATTATTTTTCATAAACAATGGATATCATAAATCAACGTAATTTGCGATGGTAAATAAAGTAACCAGCAAGGTATAAAACAAAAATAGATGGAACACCGAAGGTTGCAACTATAGCTGGAATTCTACTAGTTTGACCTAGTGTGAGAAAATAGGAATAAATAAACCAATAAACAAAGGTAAAAGTGAGAACAAAGGCAATGTTTTTCCCAAAAGAGCTATTTCGACGATTGGGATTAAATAAAGCGATGGAAGCTAAAATAGATAAAACCAAACAAGTAAAAGCAGATGAGAATTTATCTAAAAATGTCACATAGTATTCACTGTAGTTTATTCCGTTTGTCTTTAGTACCCCAATGTAATCATAAAGTTTCCAAATATTTAAGGTTGCGATGTCAGCATTAATTTGCCTGAAGTCATTAACCGTTTCGTGAATTCGCAGGGGCAAAATATCTAAATATTGCACAGTTGGAAAAGTTTTATTATCCAAATTTGTATAATGAAAAGTTCGGTGAAGAAGCCAAGTATCGTCGTGTCTAAAACTAGCATAGGAAGCACTAATTTGTTCCGAAAATTTAAAATTAGGGCCATAAAAATAAAGAGTTAAGTTATAAAGAGTATTGGTTTTTCTATCAAAAGAACTGTAAGAAAAAAAATAATCTTGTCCTTTAAACCATATTTTTCCAGAATTTAAGGCGTTAATAGAGACACTTGTTTTTTTAGCAGCAGCATTTCCAGTATCCGTAGAGCTAATATTTTTTAAAGATTCTTGATGATGTTTTGTGTAGGGAACTAAATAAGCATTTATAAAAAAAAGCAGAACTCCTACGATAGCGCCGATGCTACCAATCGTAAAAATAAATTTCAACCGAGAAAATCCGCTTGCAAAAATGGCGGTAAGTTCGTTTCTATTTTTTAATTTATTAATAGAAAACAATGAAGCAATCAAGCAAGATACTGGAAAAATTTTAATTAAAAAAGAAGGCAATTCAAGTATTAGAGTTTCATAGATAGTTTTAAAATCTGCAGAATCTTTTAGCAGACTATTTAGAACATGACCGAGGGAGAGCACCATTAATAGTACTAAGGAAGAGCCAAGAAAAAAACGAAGCCATTCTTTAAGAATTAGTTTTGTTAAATTCGACATATGGCCTAATTAAAAAAATAAATAAAGTTAATAATGGCATAATAAAAATTTTTTCACAGAACCATTTTAAAGATGGATGATCCTGAAAGACTTCTATGATTTTGGGAGAAATTTGATAATAAAAATCTATAAAATCTTTTCCCAATCGATAATGAGCTATTTTAGTTTTAAAATGACGGAGGAAATTTGTTTTAATATTTTCCTCACCAAAGCATGAAGTAGCTATATAGCATTTCTTGGAACTAATTTGTATTTTATGATAAGCAGCTTCAAAAGCTTTGGGATTATGGGCCTGCTTTTTATTATTAAATTTTCGAATAATTTGAGCATTAACATGTTGGTATTTAAAACCAATAGAGAATCTGACAAATTGATCAAGGCAAC
This sequence comes from Bacteriovorax sp., assembly GCA_030654205.1. Taxonomy (GTDB): domain Bacteria; phylum Bdellovibrionota; class Bacteriovoracia; order Bacteriovoracales; family Bacteriovoracaceae; genus Bacteriovorax. Next base: position 1,755 of record JAURXW010000290.1, on the reverse strand, counting down.
GTAAGCAATCTCGCTGAAGATTTGGACTTCTATCAAAAGCTTTCGCGAGATCCCAATAAGCATGACTTATTAATAAAAGTTCGGTCATGTCTTTTACTGAATCAAACATAGATGGTGAAAGTTTATCTTCGGTTGTATCAAAATAAAGGGCCAGAATACCGAGGTATTTTGTATAGGACTCCACTGCTTGGGCCATGCGGTCGTCACGAACTAGAAGCTGCGCACGTTTTAAATGAGTAAGACGGGTACGATAAAGTTCAACAAGCTGTTCGCGCTTGCGTTCATCTTTTAGTTCTTTTGAATTATCTTTCTTTTTTGCCAATTAAGCCTCAACGTTAGAATTTTAGAGAGCCAGAAAAAGATGTTTCTTTAAAGCTGGATTCACTTTGGTTAATCGCCAAATTTTTTTCACGATTTGTATTTTTTAATGCGAATTCAAAAGATAGCCTTGGCTGATTCCAAGCAAGACCATAACCACTTCCTTTTTCTGATCGTGATTTGTCATTAAAGCCACCAAACCTTAAGAAGAAATCATCTAAAACTTTAATTTGAATAGAACCTTTGTATAAAAGAGTTTTAGAAATACTATCAGAATAATAATCTCCACCAAAATCAAAGGATCCTGTTATATAACTCATTAATACATACTGAAAACCAACCATGGCCTTCGTTTCGCTCCCTTTGGATTTGAAAGGATCGTAGGCAACTATGCCGACTGAAAGTTTTTCATCAATGGCATGAGTGACGCCAAGGACTGTTTGATAGTACTTAATGCTGGTTTTAGTTAAGCTATTTTCATCGATTGATTGTCTAACACTTATGCCAAAAGCCGATTTTTCAGCCAGTGGACTAGAAAAAGTTAAACCCCATCGTTTACGTTTATAAATATCTTCTTCTTGGTTAACATAACTCAATGATCCGCTTAGTGATGGATTAGCATCTGACAAAACAAATCCAAGGGCCTTTGGTCTTGGTTGGAAAACTCCGTCATTGATAAGTTTTCCAGAGTCTTTTTGTGCATAAGCACTCGAAGTATTAAAAAAAGCGAGAGATGCAGGGTTTAAAAATGCCGATTCTTCATTAAAAATACCGGCCACTCCCGTACCACCGGTAGACTTGAGATGCGTTGTTTCGAACTCATGAATTTTTGAAAATGCATTAGTTGAAAGCAAGAATACTGACAGAATCAAAGTTTTTTTGGTATGATTGCGAATGTTCTTAATTCCCGATAAAGTATTGAACTATAGAGGAAAGTATAATGAAGATTCGTCGCGCCGTCATCCCTGTTGCAGGCAAAGGGACAAGATTTTTACCCGCAACTAAACAAGTCCCTAAAGAAATGATTCCAATTATCAATCTTCCGATGATTCATTACGTAGTTGAAGAAGCAATCTTGTCAGGTATTGAACAAGTTATTTTTGTAACTTCCTCTGGAAAAAATGCAATAGAAGATTATTTTGATCGGAATTTTGATTTAGAAGATTTTTTAATTAAAAATGGCAAAATTAAAGAATTAGAAATGATTCAACAAATTGGAAAAATGGTTGAAGTCACGTCTGTTCGTCAGAAAGAACAATTGGGATTAGGACATGCAGTTTTATGTGCGAAAGATATTGTAGGCAATGAGCCTTTCGTTGTAATCCTTGGCGATGAAATTGTAAGAGGTCCAAACCCTGTTACAAAGCAATTAATAAGCGTATCAGAAAAATATAATGGCGCTAATGTTATTGGGGTTATGGAAATTGATCCGGCCGA
>JAURXW010000103.1 GCA_030654205.1 Bacteriovorax sp. | reverse complement strand
CCCCCACCTTTTTAACTTGTTGGTTTTATTAATTACTATTAAGATTTTTATATAAAATGACGTAAAGGGAATATACCCTTGAGTGAATATGCCATTAGGGGTATAATATATATGTGGATAATAAAGCAAACTGAAGCGTTTCAAGATTGGTTTGAGAAGAGTGATAAAAGGCTTCAGGACGATACATTAGAACATGTAGAGATCCTAAGACAATTTGGGCCGCAGTTAAATAGGCCTTATGTTGATACTTTGAAAGGAAGCTCGATTATAAATTTAAAAGAGCTTCGCTTTAATAGCGGAGATAAAGTTATAAGAATATTTTTTGTATTTGATCCAGACCGTAATGGTGTTCTTGTAATTGGTGGAGACAAAGCAGGAAGTGGAAATAAGATTTTTTACGATAAAATGATCAATAAGAGCGAAAAGATTTATACGAAATACCTAGAAGAAAGAAAAAAAGAAATAGAAAAAGAACAAAAGAAAATTGAGAAAAAAGTTAAAACTAAAGCACCCAGTACGAAAAAGAAGGGGAAGTAATTATGAAAAAGAAAACTAAAAAATATGATCAGGACTTTTTTGCTAATGCTAAAAAAGTTGTTGGTGATGAAAGATATGGCAAGGCACTCAAGAAAGGTCATGATAGAGCAAATGAAATACGCTTAAAAATGGCTCGAGAGCTTATTGGAAAAAATCAGACTGATTTGAAAGGATTTTCGCAACCTGAAGTTTCAAAAATTGAAGCTCGTAAGGATATGAAAATTTCAACCTTAGAGAAATATGCCAAAGCTTTAGGTATGAAAGTTACAATCAATTTAGTTTCTGAAGATGACGAAAAAAGCCAGCCAATTGCAATTTACGGATAAATATTATTAATAATGGAATAGACAATGACACATTCAGAGATACTTTTTAAGCGCCAAGTTTTACAAACATATATTCAAGAAAAAGATGAAGTTACCTTTATGAAAGAAGTATTAATACCACTTTTTGATAATATGGGCTTCAGGGCTTCAAAATTCAATCATGGCAGTGGTGAATTTGGTAAAGATTTTGTCTTAGAAAAAAGTGATGACTTTGGCGAAACGAAATTTATAGTGGTTGTTGTGAAGAATGGGGATATCAAAAATACCAATCAAAAAGAAAAAGATAATTTGGCAGAAGTAATGAGACAAGTTGGACAATGTTGGAGACTTCCAATTGAAAATACTTCAGGTGTCAAAAAACTTCCATCTGAAGTTAAGGTCGTTATTTCTGGCACGCTAACGAAAGGATCAGAAAAAGAAATTATTGACTCAGTGGAGAGCTATAATAAGTCAAATACATCATTCATAACTCAAGATATATTGATAGAGCTGCTAAACAAGTTTTATCCAACTATTTTTGAATATAATTTACCGACTCTTGCCCAGTATTTGCAAAATCTATCAGGTTCTATTATTAAGCGGACGACACTTGATGAAGATAGCAAGTTAATTAATTTTTTAAATTTAAAATGTTATAGAAATATCGAATCACTTGAAACGAAAAAATTAAAACATGAAGATGCTGATATATTATCTTTGATTAAAGTTAATTCGAATGTTTGGCTCCAGGGCGGAACAGGATCAGGAAAAACATATGCAGTTTATCAAGCCATTCAAAAAGCATTAGCTCAAATTACAAAGAAAAATAAAGCAAAAGAAATTCATAATGATAATGAAATATTAATTCCTTTATATGTAAGAAGTTATTTACTAGAAAATATAACAGTTGAAAATATAGAATCTTTAATACGAGAAGTTTTAAAAAACGGGAATCTCAAAGTTACTGATGATTTAGTTAATTACTTATTAAATTCAAATTTATTATTTGTAATAGATGAATTTGAAAAGAATCCAAATGTTACAAAAATTAATTCTGTTGTCAGAATAATTAAAGCTCACAATCCTAGTAATTCAGTTTTTCTACTTTCTAGACAAATGGAAGATTCCTCTTTTGATTTTGATTTGCCCTTTACTGTTTGGAGGTTAAAAGATATTAATTTATCTTATGCCGTAAAGACAGTTGAGCAATCAATTCCATCAGAAAATGGTTTTCAAAAAGCAAAACTAAAAGAATTAATTCAAAATGGGGTATTGGATAGAATGCCCAGAACTCCATTGGCCTTAAATATTCTTAAGTTTGTTTTTGCTGACAATATTCAAAATACTCCAAATAATATCTGTGAGTTTTTTGACTTATTTTTTCAGATAGTTTTAGGACGTTGGGAGAAAAAAAGAGATACTTTAAACCTGTTTGACTATAATCAAGTGAGCAGTTTTTTTAAATCCGCTGCATTTAAAATGGTCGAAGAAAATAAGATTACGATTGAGGTTGAAGAACTTTTTCCAATTGCCCAAAGGGTAATTGACTCAGTTAATGACAAGGTAACAACCCCACAAATGTTTATTAAAAAAATCTCAGAATTGGGTGATATTATTACCATACAAAATGGTTGCTTTGAATTTGTTCACCGTACTTATCTTGAATTTTTAGCGGGATCTTATTATTCAATGTATCGCTGGAATAATGACTTCGTTTTAGAAAACATTGTAGAGTTGAACTGGGAAGACACTCTTATTTTTGCTTCGGGGTTCAAAAAAATGGACGACGAGCTTTTGAAAAGTGTTAGAAAGATCCCATCTATAACGACCAGACATAAATTCTTGAAAATGAAAAATATCTCCTTGCTGATGCAGGCATTATATCAATCGGATATAATGTCTAGGAAAGATGCTCTTAGTGCTGGAATCGAAGCGGGAATAGATCTTCGAGATGATGAAGGATTTTCCAACGGTATGAGGCACTACTTCCCAGACTTTGGAGAAATTTCAATTTCTTATTTAAATTTATATTTTTTTAAATCTTTTTATGGGCGAAGTTCATTTTCGAGTGTCTTGCTGTCAAATTTAGCAAATTCAGAAAATTTAAGAGGCAAAGCATATGCACTGGCTGCATTGTCAGGTGTCTCGCTCAAAAAAGTAGATCAGGCAGAGTTAGACGTAGCTATTAATAAAATGAGTTTTGATAAGTCTGTTAGTGAACATCTTGCGATATCTCATTTCATGAGACAGGAAGAAAAAGATATAAATAAAGAATTGGAAATGGGTAATGAACAAGTCAAAATTGGAATAGCTAATACTTTGAAAAATATTTTAAATTCAAAAAAATTTAAAGATATCGCAAAAAAAACTCAAGCTCTTTTAATTGAAA
>JAURXW010000090.1 GCA_030654205.1 Bacteriovorax sp. | reverse complement strand
AAATATTTTTATAAAATCACTTCGATGTTGGGATAATGCTTCTTGGAGTTTGACAAAACTACTTATTCCATTTTTATCCAAAACAACGGCCTCACCATCAAAAATTGCAGATTTTATTGGTAATTTTTTAAAGGACATAATTAGTTCTGGAAATTTATGACTCAATTCATGTCCATTCCTACTAAAGATTTTCACTTTATTTTTTTTAAAATGAACTTGAAGCCGGTGGCCATCAAATTTAATTTCATGGATCCATCCCTTCTCTTTCGGAGGACAATCTACCAACATAGCTAATTGAGGACATATAAAATCAAACAGCAATTTATGTTTCATTTTTTTTAATTAACAACCAATTGTTTTTTTTATCAACTTGCAAACTATGCATTCTGATTAAAAGAAAATGCCCTTTTAATTTTTTACCCTTTAATAGAAACTCAAGCTTCCCTTTTTTAATTCCTTGATGAGCATCACCCTCAATTTGCCATGTCCCTTTATCCCAAATATATACTTCTCCAGCTCCATACTCACCTTTGGGGATAGTTCCATGGAATTGGGCATATTCAATAGGATGATCTTCGACTTCAATGGCCAACCTTTTTTCAGCAGGAATCATCGAGGGGCCTTTTGGAATGGCCCAACTTTTTAAAACTCCATCGAGTTCAAGTCTGAAATCATAATGAAGATGACTTGCATGATGTTCCTGAACGACAAAAATTGGATTTGAATTTTCATCATTTCTCTTAGCACCGGGAGGCTCTGGTGTTTTATTAAAATCTCTTTTTTTGATATAGGTATTTAAAGTTTTTTTCATTTTATTTTTTTCCGTAAAGCTTTTGTAGTTTGAAGCTTATGCCTAGGCTTTTTATTTTTTAAACTTTTTTGCAGAAGAGGCATTAAATCGAGAACGTTAGAAGCTGATTCTTCTAGGCGTTTAACAGGAATTAAGCTTTTTATTTTCCCGCCTTTGATTTTTTTATCTATAATTTTTTTCAAATCAAAATAATATGTATCTTTAAAATGATTGGCATTCCATTTCTCAGTCATTCCTTCAACCAAATCAACGGCCATATTTATTTCTTTGGTACTAAATTTAGGAGTTTTTATATTTGAAAAATATTCGGACTTATCAATATTCAATATTTCGTGAGAAAAACGCATTATTTCTAGAACTAAATGTCCATCTTTCTCTAATATCAAAACCAAATGTTGTTTTTTACTTAATACAATTTTTGCAATTGCAACTTTATGGCATTTTCTCATGGCCTCAGTTAGTAAGAAATAGCCTTTAATTCCTGTTTTTTCTGGTACTAAATAATATGGGCGCTCAATAAACATTAAATCGATATCATTAAGATTTACAAAACTTTCAATATCAATCAATCCAGTTGCCTCAATATTGGCCACTTCAAAATCTTTTTCAGTCATCACTACATATCGATTTTTTTTAAATTCAAAACCTTTTGTTATCCTTTTAAACGGAACTTCTTTTCCCGTTTTGGTATTTATTTTTTTAAAACTAATGGGCGCCAAATCAACTTCATCTAAAAGTTTAAAGTGCAGGCCCTTCTCAATTTCTGCCTTCATTAGCTTTACAGGAATATTAATTAATCCAAAACTAAGTGCTCCTTTCCAAATACTTGAGTGCATAATCTCTCCCTTGAAAAGATTCTCTTCATAATTATATATAATTAATTAAAGTCGCTCTCAACGCCCAATTTACCCTGATATTTTGTCCTTTTTTTACAATCTGCCCCATTAATAATATGTGGCATCTGTATTGCTTTTAATATTTATGATTGTGTTTTAATCATTATGAATGAGGAGTTTTTGTGGAAGAAGAAAAAAGTACTTTATTACTAGATCGCCGAATTGCTATTCTCGCAACTGATGGGTTCGAAGAATCCGAATTATTTGAACCTAAAAAAGCCTTAGAAAATGCTGGTGCAAAAGTGGATATAGTTTCATTACACCCAGGAAGAATAAAAGCTTGGAAAGACGGTGATTGGGGTAAAAGTATTCATGTAGACGCAACTGTTGATGATACAGAAGGATACAAATATGATTCTTTATTGATACCTGGAGGAGTTATGAATCCTGATCAATTGAGAATGAATAAGCGAGCAATAGCTTTTGTGCATGAATTCATTGAAGATGACAAATATATTGCTTCAATTTGTCATGGTCCTCAGGTCCTTATCGAAACAGGATTAACCAAAGGTAAAAATTTAACATCATGGCCTTCTTTGAAAACTGATTTAATAAATTCTGGAGCACAATGGGTTGATGAAGAAGTCGTCATTGACGAGCACTTGATTACAAGTCGTTCACCAAAAGATATTCCTGCATTCAATAAAAAAATGGTCGAAGAATTTTCTCATAGTCCAAGAAGGATTTAAGAATTTATTTCTTCATTTTCTAAAAAGTCTAAATCTTTCCCGTAAGTTTCTTTTAGTATAAAGAGCGAGGCAAATCCCATAGAAAAAACCACGGCTCCAATTATTTGAACGCTCGCAATAATTGAAAAATGAGGTTTTAAGTATAAAAATGATGAAGCAATGATCATTCCAGATCCTCTTACGAAATTGGGAACACTCGTCGCAACAGTGGAACGTATATCAGTTCCAAACTGCTCAGCGGCCGTTGTGACTAAAACCGCCCAATACCCAGCGCAAGTTCCAAGAACAAAGCAGAGAAAATGAATAAATGTTGGAGTGGCCCCGACAGATTTCGTGTAAAGAATTGCCGTTCCAAGTGCAATTAATAAAAAAAGAGCGATGGCTTTTTTTCTGCTCTTTAAAAACTGAGAAAGTAATCCACTAAGTAAATCTCCTACTGCCAGACCAATTGATCCCCAAATGAGTGCATCAGCTGCAGTCACTGGAGCCGTTAAACCTAATTCACTTGTCACGGCAGGGGCCAGTGTTAATAAAATAGCAGTAATAAAATAAATTGGAACTCCCACAGCAACAGAGCTTAAATAACGAAGCGCCCTTTTGGGTGCTAATAATAATTTTACATTTCCACGTACAATTTTTTTATGTTGAAGAGCTTTAAACATTTCAGAATCAAAACTTTTTAATCTTGCTGCTAATAAAACAAGTCCTAAAATTCCGCCAATTAAGTAGGCATGGTTCCAAGCAAAATATTTTCCGACTAAAGCAGCACACAAACTTCCAATCATTCCAAGTGTGGCCACTAAAGTTGTCGCGTAACCGCGGTCTTCTTTATTCAATGATTCGGCCACCATTGTAACAGCAGCTCCCAACTCTCCAGCAAGACCAACTCCTGCAAGAAAGCGAAGAATTTCATATTGCCCTGTTGTAGTAACAAATGCATTTAAAATATTGGCCACGGAGTACATTAAAATTGAAGAATAAAGCACGACATGACGTCCTTTTTTATCTCCAAGAATCCCCCAGAAAATTCCACCTATTAACATTCCACCCATTTGATAATTATAAAGTTTAACTCCCGTAGAAAGCATTCCTTCAAGAGTCGTTACACCTAGGGCCTTTACTGATCCTAATAAAACAACACCAAATAATGTAATATCAAACATATCTACAAAATATCCAAGAGACGCAATTAGTACAGTGGGAGTAACGATTCTTTTAAATCTTGATTGAGTCATAATAGCTCTTCCAAATGATAAGGATTTAGGGACGATTTTATTTAAAAAGAGAATGCTATTTGTCGGTCATTGTGACAAGTAAAAACTGAGCTATCAGCCCTGCTATTAATCCCCAAAAGGCAGAGGCCATACCATAAATACTTAGGCCTGAAGCCGTCACCGCAAAAGTTATAAAAGCCGCTTCTCTATTTTTTAAATCTTTAAGGGATTGATCCAAACAACTTGCAATTGTTCCAAATAAAGCTATTCCAGCAATGCCCACCACCATTTCTTTTGGGAAAGCAGCAAATATTGACATTACAGTGCCAGAGAAAATTCCAATGATTAAATAGATTATTCCTGAGAACACTGCAGCGAAATATCTTTTCTCAGCCCGATGATGAGCTATAGGTCCCATGGCAATTGCGGCCGTAATCGCAGCAAGATTTATAGCAAACCCTCCAAAAGGAGCAATGATTAAATTCATTAGTCCTGAAAAAGTAATAAGTGGAGAAATGGGAGTATGAAAATTATGTGCTCTCATAACAGTTATGCCTGTTAAGTTTTGAGAGGCCATCGTTACTATAAAAAGTGGAAGACCAATGCTTAATATTGTCTTGAATGAAAATGTTGGCGAAGTGTATTGAAAATGAGTTAGGGTCACTTGAATTTCTTCAAAATGCAGTAAGTGAAATATTGTGGCCAAAATAAAACTGATGATCACTACAAAGAGCATTGAAAGCTTTGGGAAAAACATTTTACTTATTAAATAGGTAAAAAGCATAACGATTATTAGAATGGGTTGAGTTTTAATTGCAATAAAAGTGTCCGTTGCAAAATGAAAAAGTACTCCCGCCAAAAGAGCCGAAGCAATCGAGAGTGGTATTTTATTCATTAATTTTTCAAAGATTCCACTAATTCCAAAAATAGAAATAAGAAATGCCGAAAATAAAAAAGCTCCAATGGCATCTGATAAAAGAACTCCTTTTAATCCGGTTACCAAAATAGCGGCCCCTGGTGTCGACCATGCAAAGAGTATCGGCGATTTGTAATACATCGATATAACGATGGTAAGAATCCCCATACCAATACAAAGTGAACCCAACCAAGAACTTGACTCTATTGGACTCAGACCTGCGCTACTGGCCGCTTGGAAAATAATAATTGCCGAACTAGTCATTCCAACAAGGGCAACTATTAAGCCTGCGCTTATACCTGAAAAAGAAGCATTTTTAACAAGCTCCTTAAAAGCATTTTTCATAAACTATCCTTTTAAAATAATATGGAATGGATCATAATAAAAAAATATGAAAACTACAAAATTTATCACTTATGCTTTTGCTTTACTTGTTTTTGGATCATTTGTCTCTTGTGCCTCTAGACCCAAGCTCTACCCAAATGAAAAACTCAAAACTAGTGGCAAAGCTGCTGGCGAAGAAGATATCAATAAATGTATAAAAGAAGCTGATGTGTATTTGGATTCCTCAGAGGGAAAAAAAATCGTTAAAAGCGCAGGCTTTGGCGCGGTGGTTGGTGGGGCTATTGGTGCTGTTGCAGGCGCATTTACTGGGGACATTGGAGCAGGTGCTGCTCAAGGTGCCGCGATGGGAGGTATTGGTGGAGCTGCTGGAGGTGCCTTGAGTCCAGATGAAATCAAACACCGCTATGTAAATAAATGCTTGAGTGATAAGGGTTATAGTATTTTAGGCTGGGACTAATAAATGGCTTGAAGAATCTCTCAATTTGCTATAAAACGC
>JAURXW010000088.1 GCA_030654205.1 Bacteriovorax sp. | reverse complement strand
TTCCACAATTTTTTTCAATAAATCTGTATCGTAATGAGTATCGTAGTAAGACAAAGTTTTTCTATAAAGACTTTCTTTATTTATAAGCAGTTTCGCTGCTTCACCAGTTATAACTTCATCATCAATTGTTATTTTTGAATCTTGAGTGGCGTTGTTAACTAAGTACTCTTCAAGACGTTTATCATCTTTTAAGTACGTTTCCATTTTACCTTTTTTATATTTATATAGAGGCGGTTGGGCAATGTAGATATAACCTTGTTCAATCAATTGCGGAAATTGTCTATATAGTAGAGTCAGAATCAAAGTTCTTATGTGTGCACCATCTACATCGGCATCGGTCATAATTACAATTTTATGATAACGAAGTTTAGCTATATTAAATGTGTCTTTTCCAATCCCAGTTCCAATTGCCTGAATAAAGTTTTTGATCTCTTCAGATGCCAACATTTTTTCATAACGGGCTTTTTCAACGTTTAATATTTTACCTTTCAAAGGCAGTACGGCTTGAATTCTGCGATCGCGACCTTGTTTAGCGGATCCACCAGCTGAATCTCCCTCGACTATATATAATTCACACTGAGCAGGATCTGATTCTTGGCAATCTGCCATTTTGCCCGGTAGACCCGAAAATTCTAAAACGTTTTTACGTCTTGTCATTTCCCTTGCTCGCCTAGCAGCTTCTCTTGCTGCTGCAGCATCAACAGATTTTTTTATAACAGCTTTACCAATATCTGGATTTTCTTCTAAATATTGCTTGAAACTTTCACCCACAAGTGAATTTACGATACCTTCAACCTCAGAGTTACCAAGTTTTGATTTTGTTTGCCCTTCAAATTGAGGTTCTTTAAGTTTAACTGATACAACTGCAGTTAATCCTTCTCGCATATCATCACCAGTTAAGGCGAGTTTAATATTTTTCAGAAGATTATTATCTTTTGCATAGTTATTTAAAACTCTTGTCAAGGCCGTTTTAAAACCTGAAACGTGCGTTCCACCTTCTGGTGTTGAAATATTATTTGCGTATGATGTGATGACTTCGTTATACGAATCAGTCCATTGAAGTGCCACTTCAGCTTCATAATCATCTTTCGTTTGAATAAAATAAATGACTTTTTTATGAATAGCCGTTTTTGCACGATTTAAATAACTAACAAATTCGGAAATCCCGCCTTCAAAATAAAAAAGTTCTTCTTTTTCACTTCTTTCATCTTTGATATTTATTCTTAATCCGCGATTTAAAAATGCCATCTCACGAAATCGATTGGCAAGTGTATCGTAGTTATATTCATGAAATTCAAAAATTTCATTATCTGCTTTGAATGTTACTTTAGTTCCAGTTTCTTTAGGATCTTCTAGTACTCCTATTGCTTTCATTCCACCAACAGCTTTTCCGTGGTCAAAAGTTATTTCGTGAAGTTTTCCATTTTTTTTAATTTCTAATTTTACCCATTTTGATAGGGCATTTACGACTGCAGCACCAACACCGTGAAGACCACCTGAAACTTTATACGCTCCACCATCTTCGTTGAATTTTCCACCGGCATGAAGTTTCGTATAAGCTAACTCTGCTCCAGAAATTCCTTCAGTAGGGTGCATATCAACAGGTATTCCACGGCCGTTATCCACGACTGTTACCGAATTATCGATATGAATTACAACATCTATTTTTGTACAATATCCTGCTAATGCCTCATCTACAGCATTATCTACTATTTCATACACACAGTGGTGAAGTCCACGCATACCAGTATCACCGATATACATTCCTGGTCTTTTTCTAACGGCATCAAGTCCTTCTAAAACTTTGATTTGGTTTGAACCATATTCTGTTGTTACTTTCGAAATAGACTCATGTTCTTTTACGACTTCTTTAATTTCATTACTTTCTTCCAAGGCGGTACTCCTCTAAATTGCAAAATTCCATTTTTTTTTGAGATCGAAAAGTTTCAGTAGATAACAGAGCCGTTCTTGATGTGAATTTTGTTGGCTCCGCTGATCCGGTCTAATTCTTCCTTAAATTTTTCATTTGCTGTAGTTATCAAAACTTGAAATTCTCGTTTTTCTAAATACTCAACCAACCTGCGCCATCGATGCTGATCTAGCTCGCCTGAGACGTCATCAATCAACACTATTGGGTAGGACGTATATTTATACCGAAAAAGCTCTATATAGGCAAATAAGAGGCTTAAATAACTCATTTTTTGCTGACCCAATGAACAGAAATCATAAGAATTTAGACCGTCAAATAGAAGCACGTAGTCATCTTTATGTGGACCATAGCTAGTATGTCCTCTTTCGCAATCTGTTTCTAGGTTGTTAACAAATATTTTTTGAACATTTACTGCTGATAAATTAATTATTCTCGAATCTAGACTAATTTGTAATTTATGCTTTTCTGAAAAAATTTGTTGAAAAGTATCTGCGATAAAAGGTTCTATTTCTTTTAAAAATTCTACTCTTCTCGCTGTTAAGTACATTGAGAGTATACTTAGTTCTCCATCTGAAGCCATTATTTGTTCTTTATACTTTGATGGCTTTTTTGAAAGTAGGGTATTTCTAAAGCGTAATGCTATTGTATATTTTGCTAAATTTTTTTTGTAATTTGCATCAAGTTGGCTTATAAAATAGTCAAGCCACTCACGTCTATCACTTGCATTATTATGAAATCCATATGAATCAAATGGATTTATAAAGACTATTTTAATATCTAATTTTTTTTTCGATGGAATTCCATCTATAAACCATTGTACTGATTCATTGGTCATTTTTGATGTGTAGCTTATTTTCTGAGCTTGTTCATTTTCAAATACAGAAGAAAATATTATTTCTGGTTTTCCACCATCTATACTCAAAAATTGTGGAAAACTTGCATTTTTCCTAAATGATTTTTTTGTGGATAATACATTTATTGCTTCTAGAATATTTGTTTTCCCATTTCCATTTTCACCTAGTATGCAATTAATACCATTATTAAATGAAATTATGTCTGGGTTTAAATTTCTAAAATTTGTTACCTGTAACTTGAATATTTTGTAACTGCTCACTATAATTTTAGTGGCATCACTATACATAAGTAATTTTGGTTTTTAGAGGACTTAATAGCAATTGGACTTAATTCATTATTCAATTCCATTCTTATTTCTTCGTCACCAAATATTGAAAGTGTGTCAATTAAAAATTTAGCATTGAAACCAATTTCAAATTCTTTTCCTGAATAATGAATATTTATTTTTTCTTGCGCTTCACCTAATGATGGATGATTAGCAGCCACAATCATTTCATTTTCTTTTAGAATAAGCTTCACACCATTTGATCGCTCATTGGCCATAATTTTTATTCTTCTCACGGCATTGATAAAAGCACTTCTTTCTATGTCAGCAAAATATGTTGTTTTTTTAGGTATTACTGCTTGATATTTTAAATATTCTTTGGCTATTAATCTAATTGCTAATAGATAACTATTATTTGCATTTAAATAAATAAAAGATTCATCAACAGAAATACTAATTTCTTTATCTGGATATGTTTCTGCTATTTTTTTTAATTCTAAAACACCTTTCTTCGGAATTATAATTCCATTTATAAGAGCTTCAATTTTATTATTAGTTAATTCCGTTTCCACGAGTGAAAGTCTGTAACCATCAGTTGCTACTGTTCTCAATTTTCCATCAACTTCTTGGAGAAATATTCCATTTAGAAATAAACGTGTTTCATCATTTGAAATTGCATGTGAAGTTTTATTGATTATCTCTATTATTTGGTTTGAATTTAATTTAAATTCATTTCCAGTAGTACCAAATTGTAAATGTGGAAATTCTTCACTTGTATAAATTAATAATGTGAAATTAATATTATCACAAGTTAGTTTTAAGCTATTAGTTCCTTCTAATAATTCTATTGTTAATTCTTTGTCAGGTAATTCTTTTACAATATCAAATATATTTTTAGCATTTACACAAAATGTACCTGGGTTTTCCACAATACATTGTGTTGTTACCTTTGCTGATACTTCTAAATCTGTAGCAGTCATTTCTAATTGATTTCCAAATGCTTTTATTTGAATAAAGTTTAAAATTAAACGTGTATTTTTTTTATCTACCACGCTTAGTATTTTAATTAGGGTATCTTTCAAATCTGTCACTGCAATTTTAACAATCATAATTTTTTCCAATAAATATATTTGTTATTTTTACATTTTTATAAAAGTGAAATCAAGCTTCATCGAGTCTCGTCTAACTAAGTTTATTAACTTCTCTCTTTTCTATATATTATTTATTATTATTAATACTTTTCTTATTACAATGTGGATAAGTGGAAAAATTAATAAAACTTTTCAATTTCATGTACTTAACTATTTTGTTTATCTTGGTTATTCTTGTTAACTTTTAGTTTTCAGGTCTTTTTAAACGCATATTCTTTTTTTATGGGGCAAAATAAATATTTTTCCACTGTTTTTCAACGGTCTTTCCACATAACTTCTTAGATTGCTTTTTTCTTTGTTGATTTTGTATCTCTATTTTATGTTATCCACTTTTTTATTAACAATGTTGATATCTTTTTGTGGATAAAATATTCTTCGAACTTATTAAATCGAAAAAAATATTTTAATTATTACTTTGGCTGTTTTTTTAAGAATTTGTGTTGGTAACTCTGTTAACTTGATGTGAGTAAATTGTTAATAACTTTAGAATTTATCTTTTGTTATTAACAATTATAAGTTTGATTCAATAGAATTTATGTCTTTTGAGAGGGTAGCGTCTAATTTTACTTTTTCGCTTATTGCACTTACGGCATGGATAACTGAAGAATGATCGCGTCCGCCAAAATAACTTCCTATTTCTTGTTGTTTTGCGTTCACGATTTTGCGCGCCAAATACATAGCAATATGGCGGGCTTTTGTAATATCTTGGCTTCTTCCTTTAGATTTTAGATCCGCAAGAGGGATTCTGAAATATTGAGCAGTTGCTTTAGCTACATGTTCGATAGTCAATTCTTTATCTGATTCATTATTAGGTAGCATTAATTGCTCTCTGACCAGGTCGATCTCAATTTCTACGTTCATTAGCTCGCTTACGGCCTTAAGTCTTACTAGAGAGCCTTCTAGCTCTCTTATATTCGTTTTAATACGTGAGGCTATTAGTGTTAAGACATCCTCTGTAACATATAAATCCAATCCTTCCATTTTTCTTCTTAAGATTGCAATTCTCGTTTCTAGGTCGGGTGGTTGAATATCTACAACAAGTCCCCATTGCAAACGTGTTTTAATTCTTTCAGATATACCATCAATTTCTTTTGGGCGTTTATCTGAAGTAAATATTAACTGCTTTCCTTTATTATGCATTTCATTGAAAACATGAAAAAACTGGTCTTGAGTTCCTTCTTTATTTTTTAATTCATGGATATCGTCAATCATAAGGACATCAACTTTTTCGGTATATTTTTTTACGAATTCATTGATTCTATTGTTTTTCATTAATGTTATCATTTCATCCATAAAGTCACGCGCTGTGATTAGGCAGACCGTTAAGCTCGGATGTTTTTCATTAATTTCATTGGCCACAGCATGGAGTAGGTGAGTTTTCCCTAAGCCTGAATTACTATGAACATATATAGATGGATATTTTCCATTTTTTCCAGGATTTTGAGCTACTGCTTTAGAGGCAGCTTGGGCCATATTATTTGTAGGTCCTACAATGAAATTATCAAAAGTTTTTGATCTATCTATTATGATTCCAGATTGATTTGGATTCATATGTTCAATATATTGTGCATGAGCTTTGGATGCTAAATCATCTCTAGTAGGAGTTAAGTCCAATGTGAATTTAACATCGTTAAAAGATTTGCTATTAACGTTTGCATTGCTGGCAGGAGCGCCTTTGTCGAGTTGGTAGTCTGTTTGATCCTTACTTTCAATATACACTTCGTATAACGTTCCAAGTACATTATAAAGAGCTTTGGCTATTTCTTCTTTGTATAGTTCAACTGATTTTTTAATAAATGCCGTTTTAACTTCAAAATTAACATTTGATTCATTGATACTTTTTAATTCAAGATTATTTTCAAAATAAGTTTTAAATTTAAGTTCAGGAACTACAGTTCTAAGATGATTTAATATTTCAGTATTAATCACACTTAGTTCTTCATCATGAAAAGCCTGAGCATTTAAATCTGATACCGCATGTGATTCTAAATGGTTAAGGTGATTATTAAAGGTATTTACCGATGTATTTTTATTTCCTATTTTTAAAAAATGATCAAATGGAAAATCGTGTGCCATTGCATGTGCTCCGAGGTCTAAAAATTGTGAGACAAGAGATGTAACATGGCCCAAAACTTATTAGCAACAAAACAGAATTTCACATTTTCTTACATGTGACGCGGCTTGTTTAGCATTGACCTTTCACAAAAGAAAATATAATCGTATCACTCCAATTATTTAATGTTGTTTTAGAGGATAGCTGAATGAGCAAAAGAACGTGGCAACCAAAGAAATTAAAAAGACTTAGAATCCATGGATTCCTAAAAAGAATGGCAAGCCCAGGTGGTAAAAACGTTATTAAGGCAAGAAGAGCTAAAGGTAGAGCTAAGCTCACGGTAACTTCTAGCACTAAGTAATAGCTAATGGCTGACAGTCGGTTTGAAAAAATATTTCGCCTTCTCTCGGCCAGCGATTTTTCTGAGCTTAAAGTCGATTCGCTTTCCTTTAAGAAGCCCTCATTAATTATCTATTATAAGAAAAATTCTTTTAATCAAACTCGTATTGGTTTGAGTGTACCTAAAAAATTAGGGAAGGCTCATGATCGTAATCGATTAAAACGTCTTATTCGTGAATCATTTCGTCAATCAGATTATAAATTTTTAGGTTGTGATGTCTTATTTGTTGTTTCTTGGAATCGCTCACTAGTTAGTGAATCTCAAGAATTCAAAGAACAGTGTTTACTTAAAAATTTAGATGAATTTTTTGTTTATCTTAAACGTCAAGTTGAGCGTTCTTGAAAAACTTTTTTTTACAATTAATAAAATTTTATCAGTATTTTATTTCTCCTCTTTTAGGTCCAAATTGTCGTTTTTATCCGACTTGTTCAGAATATTCAAAAGAGTGCTTTCAGCAGTTTCCAATTCCCAAGGCTTTATGGTATTCATTTCGACGAATAACTAGATGTCATCCGTTTTGTGAAGGCGGGCACGATCCCGTACCTAAACGTTAATTTGTTGGAGTTTTTTTCATGTTAAATTCAGATCAGAAACGCGCGTTCGTTGCCGTTCTACTTTCAGGAGTTGTTTTATTCGGTTGGCAATATTATTTTGCTCCTAAAAATAATGTTAATACTCCGAAAGCTATTACAACAGAAGCTCTTGCTACCAAAACCATTGACTCTAAAGATGCGACTGATGCTGCGGTTTTGAGTTCTGGAACACCAGCAAATGCAGCTAATCTACCAATGACTATTACTTCTAATACGCTTTCTCATAATGGTTTTGAATTTCGTATAAATAACGATCTTTCTGTGACTGAAATGAAAAATCCAAATTCAGTATTTAGTTTTAGTTCACTTACTGATGTCGCCCTTCCCTTAAAAATTCAAGTTGTAACAGATTACGGACCTATGGATTTATTTTTTCAAATGGTCCAATCTGGTTCCAATAAAATTTCAGGAAAAAATACAAACTACGGTGTTAATTTTACCGCAAGTATTTTGGATAATGGGCGAGTCGCTTTTAATTTGTCTTCGGACAAAGCTTATAAATACCGTTTTATTTTCGATGCTAAAGAAAAGAAATTAGATAATGGTCAAGTTAGACAATTTGCTCTTTTTGGCAACGACGTTAAACTCATAGCTGTTACGAATGACAAAGATGAAGATGGTACTTTGAAGTGGTTTGGTGTTGATTTCAACTACCACTTATTTGCACTCATTTTAAATGATAAAATTCCTGCTAAGTACAAAACAACAACTGCCGGTCAATTAATTGTCGATGTTCCAACGGCATCTAAGACTTTTAGTGGTGATCTTGTTTTTACAAAGAAAAATTATGATACCTTGATTGGGCTTGGGGATAATCTTCATTTGGCCGTTGATTTTGGTTTTTTTGCAGTTTTAGCTGTGCCAATTTTAAGAGGTCTTCAGTTTATTCATAAATTTATTCCCAACTACGGTATTGCGATAATTTTATTAACAATTCTTATTCGTTTAATTACTTTTCCACTTCAATACAAATCTTTTAAAAGTATGAAGAAGATGCAAGGAATTCAGCCTGAGCTTCAAAAAATTAAAGAAAAATATAAAGATGAACCTCAAAAAATGCAAAAAGAAACGATGGATCTTTTTAAAAAAGCAGGGGCCAATCCTTTAAGTGGATGCCTTCCACTTCTTTTGCAAATGCCATTTTTCTTCGCTATTTATCGTGTTCTTTATAGTGCTGTAGAGCTTGTTGGTGCTCCTTTTTACGGTTGGATTCATGATTTAAGTATTCATGACCCATTCTACGTATTACCGGTTTTGATGGGGCTTGCTATGCTTGCTCAGCAAAAATTAACTCCACAAACAACTGTTGATCCAACTCAACAAAAAATTATGATGTTTATGCCAGTTGTTTTCGCATTCATTATGAAGAGCCTTCCTGCGGGATTGGTTCTATATATTTTCGTATCTACAGTTGTTGGTGTTGTTCAACAAACGATTGTTTATAAAATGGCCGATTAAGAAAATGTTTTACTATTATGAATTTTTACACTGACGATTTACCTATCATTGCATGCAGTACTGGAAATGTTTCCAATACTGCAATTGCCGTGATTAGGCTCTCTGGTTTTAAATCACTTCTATCACTTCAACCTTTTTTTTCTTTTAATTTAGCTAAAGTAAAAAAGCGTTTTTCGCATTTAACTAATATTGTTTCCGAAGAACGTATTTTAGATAATGTTCTCATGGTTTTTTTCCCCAAGGGTGAAAGCTATACTGATGAAAATGTTTTAGAGCTCTCTGTTCATGGAAATTTACTTAATATTCAAATTATTTTGGATTTGTTTATTTTAAAAGGTCATTTTAGATCCGCTCATCCTGGTGAATTTACCTACCGTGCTCTCAAGAATAAAAAATTGTCCCTTTCACAAGTTGAAGGTCTAGATATGCTGCTTAATGCAAATTCTAGCCTTATGCTTTCCCAAGGTTTAGATATTTTGCAAGGTGAGTTGCATGCTCAATACTTAAGACTTTATAATAGTTTTTTAAAGCTCAAGGCAGCAGTAGAAATTTCGATAGATTTTTCTGAAGATATAGGGGAGTCAGAATCAAAATTGCTTTTTAACGATTCCTTCAATGGTTTCTTATCTATTTTGGATTCCCTGCACTCTCGTACTCAAGGTAATATTTCTTCTCTTTTGTCTCCCGAGCTTGTTCTTGTTGGCCAGACCAATGCAGGGAAAAGCTCCCTTTTTAACCTACTTGTTAAGCATAATCGCTCTATCGTTTCTTCTGTTGCCGGAACTACTCGGGATTATATTTCTGAAGTGATTCAAGTTGATGGGACCAATTATAGTTTGATTGATACTGCTGGTATTAGAGAGTCAAGCGATGAGATTGAAAATATTGGTATTGAGAGAGCGTTTGAAATTTTAAATCGAGCATTTTACAAAATTTTAATTATAAATCCCTTTGAAACCAATCCTGATTATTTAGCGAAGTTAGTTGATGTGCATTTTGATTTTTTAATCATTTCTCACTCTGATAGACCTGATTTTTTGTCTAAGGTTTCTGATCTTGATTTATCAAATATTTCTACCTCTTTAATTGCTTCAGCCAGTTTTGCAACTGGCTCTATAGGACCACTGAGTAATAATGGTTCTATAGGACCAGGAAGTAAAAGTGGTTCTATAGGACCAAGAAGTAATAGTGGTTCTATAGGACCAGAGACTTTAATTGAAATTGGTCCTATAGAACCACTTGTAAAGAATTTATTATCCAAAAAATTTAGACATGAGTCGGCCAACAGTCCAATTTTGTTAGAGAGGCATCGTCACTGTATAAATAATATTCACTTAAAAGCGCAGCTGTTTTCATTAAAAATCAATGAGATAGATGATGTTGCTATTCTGTCCTCAGAGGTTAATATCTTTTCTAATTACCTGAGTGAACTTGTCGGAATAGTCTCAGCTGATGATGTATTAAATTCAATATTTTCGAATTTCTGCATAGGGAAATAGTCATCCTTATATTTTTATAATAAATATCCCTTTAATAATAATGAAGATGTTCTACGTGGAACAATATGAAAAATAATTTCGATATTCTAATAATTGGTGGTGGCCATGCCGGATCCGAGGCAGCATGGATTGCAAGTCAATTTGGTTTGAGCGTAGCTCTGATTTCTTCTCCAGATTCTCAATTAGCATCGGCTCCTTGTAACCCCGCAATTGGCGGAGTGGGTAAGGGGCAAGTCGTTAGAGAGATTGATGCACTTGGTGGTTTAATGGGAATATTGGCAGACAGGGCCGGTATTCAATTTAGAACATTAAATGAATCAAAAGGCTTTGCGGTTCAATCAACCAGGGTACAAATTGATAAAGATATTTATGCAGAAAATGCTGAATTGTTTTTAGGTAAATTGGAAAATTTAACTATCATAAGAAAAATGGTTGAGACTGTTGATCACCACAAATCGGGCTTCGAGCTTACTACAGTTGATAATGTAAAATATTTTTCCAAGAAAATAATTGTGACAACTGGAACATTTTTAAATGGAAAGTTGCATACAGGCGAAGAGCAAAATTCGGGAGGGCGAGTTGGTTGTGCAAAATCTGCAGGTTTGAATTCACTCTTTAGAGAAATTCGCACAACTCCCAATAGATTTAAAACAGGAACTCCGCCTCGCTTAGATAAAAACACTATTAATTATTCTGTTATGGAGCCGCAGTTAAGTGACCCTCTAACTAGAAATTTTCATTCTCTTAATACTTCGTTCGATAGAGAATTGATTCAGCTTCCGTGCTATTTAACTCGTACAAATTCAGACACATTATCAATTATTCGTTCTAACAAAGAACGTTCTCCAATTTTCAATGGTCAAATCAAGGGAGTTGGTCCTAGATATTGTCCTAGTATTGAAGATAAGGCTTATAGATATACCGATAAAGATGTTCACCATGTCTTTGTAGAGCCAGAGGGCTTGAATTTGGATACAATTTATCCAAATGGAGTATCCACTTCATTGCCCAAAGATGTTCAAGAGAGTTTTATACGAACTATTAAGGGGCTTGAAAATGCAAAAATACTTATTCATGGCTATGCTGTAGAGTATGACGTAGTAGATACTTCTCAGCTTGCACGTACAATGGAGTATGTCTCAATCCCTGGACTTTATTTTGCTGGTCAAGTTTGTGGTACATCCGGCTACGAAGAGGCAGCTGGTCAGGGAATTATGGCCGGAATAAATGCAAGTTTGTCTTTTCTAAATCGTAAAGAGCTTATTTTGGACAGAAATGATTCTTATATTGGTGTCATGATTGAAGATTTAGTGACCAATAAAAGGGATGAGCCCTATCGATTATTTACAGCACGTTCTGAAAATAGACTATACGTTAGAGAGGACAATACTATTTCTCGCATTAGAAAATACAGAAGAGAGCTGGCTTTATTTTCAAAATTAGATCTTTATCAAGAGAATTTTCTTGAAGAAGTAGAGCTTTTGGAAAAATTAGTTGAATCGACCATGATTTATTCGAATGTAGAAAGTAAAAAATACTTTCAAGACAATAATTATGGACCATTGGATATAAATATAAGCTTCAAAGAATTGTTAAAAAGACCTAACAATAGCCCAGTAGATGTTTTAGAAAGAGAGACATTGCGATTTGGAATCAGTTTTAGCTCTGATGTAATTAGAACTGTAGCAATTGCTGTTAAATATGAAGGTTATATTGACCGAGCAGTTATTGAGTCTGAAAAAATAAATAAGCTTGGAAAGAAAAAACTTAATTGGGAACTTTTGATAGAATCCAAAAATATATCCTTTGAGTGCAAGCTTAGAATTAAGAACACAAAACCGGAAACTTTCGCTCAATTACAAAGAATTGAAGGAATAAGACCCGCTACCTTAGCCTACGTGGCCGGAAACATAATTTAATGAAAAATTTTAGTCAAAACTATCTAGATCTACTTACAGGCGAGTTTGCTGGTATTAATTTAACCAGAATTGAAGGGCCTGAAGAATTTTATAATAAACAGATCATGGATTCAGTCTTGCCAGAAGTTCATAGTGATGTTTTCAAAAAAGCATTAGAGAAAACTGGCTTGCTTGTGGATATTGGCTTTGGTGGCGGTTTTCCGATTTTACCGCTTGCCTTTCAAAACCCTACAAAGAAATTTTATGGTTTTGATGCAAGAGCTAAAAAAGTTCAGATTGTTTCTAAAATTGCAACAAGCCTTAAGCTGCAAAATGTAAAATTAATGCATCAAAGATTCGAAGAAGTTATTTTTGACCGTGATGCAGTTGTAACTTTTAAAGCTGTTGGTAAGGTAAGCGAATTACTTCCATTATTAAAAACAAATAAAACTCTCTATGTTTTTATCTATAAAGGACCAAATTTTTATGAGCTTGAAGATATCGAAGAACTTTTGGATACATGGGAATTAATAGAAGAAGTTTCATACGAAGTAGAGGGAACTGAAGGACGTGTACTTTTAGGTTTTAAAAATTTAAATGTTCTACGTGGAACAAAAACAGCAAAAAATATTAAATTTTCTGAGTTACTTTGATTGAGAAAACTTGTATAAATACACTTCAATAACGATAAAAAGGAATCATAAATGGCTAAAATCATAGCAATGATGAACCAAAAAGGTGGAGTTGGAAAAACAACATCATCAGTTAATTTAGCGGCGTGTCTAGCAGTAGCTGAGAAAAAAACTCTACTAATTGACCTTGACCCACAGGGCAATGGAAGTATCAGTATTGGTTTATCAAAAGAAAAATTTGCTGGAAGAAATATATATCACGCATTAATCGGGCAAATCAGTTTAAGAGATGCAATTTACGAGTCTGAGTTACCTTGTTTTGATATTTGTCCTTCTGATAATAATTTATCAGGTGCTGAAATCGAATTGGTTAGTTTGTTTGCTCGCGAATCAAAATTAAAAAATGCCTTTAAATCTGTCGAAAAAGATTATGATTATATTATTATTGATTGCCCACCATCTCTTGGGCTTTTAACAGTCAATGCTCTTAATGCCGCTCATTCATATATTGTTCCAATGCAGACTGAATTTCTAGCAATGGAAGGTTTGGCGCAATTATTAAATACAGTTAAATTAATTCGAAATTCACTTAATCCAGATCTTGAATTAGATGGAATTTTATTAACAATGTATGATTCACGATCAGGTCTACATAAGCAAGTTGCCAATGAAATAAAAACTCATTTTGGCGATGTAGTTTTTAACACAATTATTCCAAGAAACGTAAAGCTGGCTGAATGCCCAAGTTTTGGTAAACCAATCATACTTTATGATATTGAATCAAAGGGCAGCGAGGCCTATTTAGCATTGGCCAAGGAACTTATTTTAAAAGAACGTTTTAAGGGAAATTCAAAAGAAAATTCTAAGGAAACTTCTGCAAAGAATAACGGGTCATCAAATATTAATGTCGAAAAAGAAGTCTTACTACCAGAAGAAGTATTACTGGATAAGTTACCGGCATTAGAAAATATTAATATTGATGTAAACCAAATTTAAAATAAAGATAACGGAGAAGTTATGGCTAAAAAATTAGCATTAGGAAAAGGAATCGCTTCATTGCTGCAAGAATCAACACCTCAAGCAGTGGTAAATCAGACTTATAATAATAAATTTGGAAATCAAAATCTAGATGAGGAGTTCAGCGAAGAAAAAGAAACTATCGTTGAAATTCGCTACGAAAATACTCCCTTATTGGTTGACGTAGGGGCCATTAAAACAAACCCAAATCAACCACGTAAAATATTTAAAGAAAAAGACCTTGAGGAATTAGCAGAATCGATAAAAGAAAATGGAATTATTCAACCTTTGATTGTTGCTGAATTAGAAAATGGATATTACGAACTTGTCGCTGGAGAGAGACGTTTAAGAGCAGCTAAAAAAGCAGGTCTTGAGCAGGTTCCAGTTGTTGTTAAAAGAGCAACTGAACGCGAAAAAATGATCATGTCTATAATTGAGAACGTTCAGCGCTCAGACCTAAATTGCGTAGAGGAGGCTTTGGCCTACTATCAATTGATGAATGAGTACAAGCTAACTCAAGAAGACGTTGCTAAAAAATTAGGTAAAGAAAGATCTACAGTGGCAAATTTTTTAAGAATATTGAACTTGCCTCGTCCAGTAATAGATTTACTTCAAAAGGAAATGCTTTCTTTTGGGCACGCCAAAATTTTAGTTGCAGTTAAGGAGCGCGAGGAGGCCATTAGGCTCGCTAATTTAACTGTTGCCAATAATTGGTCTGTTCGAGATTTAGAGAATGGCATTAAGGCTAAAAAACCGCTTAAAGAAAAAGCTGTCCGAAAAAATCCATTTTTCGATGATAAACTTGATCAATTTAGAAAGACGCTCGAACAAAAAACAGGTTATCATTTTGGGATAAATTCTGGAAAAAGTGGAAGTGGCCAAGTAATTCTTAAATTTAGCAATGAAGCAGAATTTAACGATATTTACGAATTTTTATTATCGAAATAGAATACAAATAGATAAGACAAAGAAAAATTGGTTCTATGATTGGCTTTGCCCCCATAGGACCAGTTCATACTCAAGGATGAAGTTATGAAAAGACGCCGTGGAGAAGTCTCTGCTATTATAGAAGAAGGCTGCAAATTTGAAGGAAATCTATCTTTCAATGGAACAGCTCGAATTGCAGGAATCGTAAACGGGAGTGTTTTTTCTAATGACACAGTCGTTATTTCCGAAGGCGCTATTATAAACGCCGACATCAATGCCAATATCATCATTATCGCAGGCTCAGTGAAAGGTAATATAAAAGCGAGTTCACGTGTTGAAATTTTAAAACCAGCTAGATTTGAAGGAATTATTACAACACCTAGTCTTATTGTGGAAGAGGGCGTTATATTTCATGGTACTACTAAAATGCGCGATAAGAAAAATACTCAAACCTGAGTGCGTTAAATTACAATCACCTTAAATTTTCTTGACGATAACCGCTTAAAACATTATTCATAAGTGAAAAAAATATTCACGTTCTCAATAGTATTTTTACAGGCTTTAGTATCTTCTGAAGATCTTCAGAGGCCTAATATGTCTGAGTTACTAGGAGTTATATAAGACAATGGATACGATTTTAATAATTTTAAAGGCCCTAAAGATCGATCAAACCGTTCTCATTCAATTCGGAATTCTTTTAGTATTTTTTAATATACTTGCTCCATTATTATTTAAAAAAATTCAAGCCGTGCTTGAACTTAGAGAAAATAAAACCACCAAATTAGAATCTAATGCTCATAATATTTATAAAAAAGCAGAAGAATTAGCTGAACAATACAAAGCTAAAGTAGAAAAAACTCATCAAGATTCTCAAAGCATTTCTCAAAAAAAGAAAAATGATATTTTGAATAAAGAAAAAGAAATCATAAAGGCTGAAGAAACTAAAATAACTTCAGAATATGAAGATAGAAAAACAAAGATTCAAAAAGAGTTAGCAGAAAAAAGAACTATCGTTATGGCCGAAGCCGATAAACTGGCCAATAATCTCGTGGATAAACTAATTAAATAAGGAATTGTAGTGAAAAAGATACTCTATTATTCATTCTTGATAACTTCTTTTTTGTCAGTGGCCGTAGCCAACGAAGAAGCTGTTCACCATGAAGCATCTATTTGGGATTTAAAATATCCTTTTATAAATTTTATCATCCTATTGGCTATTCTTTCTAAGGTGGTAAAACCTCTTAGAGAAAAGTTCAATAAACAATCTGACGACGTTAAATCTCTAATGGATTCAGCCACACGAAACAGTATAGATGCTGAAGCAAAGCTGGCTACATTTCAAAATAAAATTAAAAATTTAGATTCGGAAATGGTTAAAATAGTATCTGAATATCAATCTGATGCTGTTCAGTTTGCAAAACTTCAAAGCGAAGAAACACAAACAACTATTTCTCGCATGAAGCGCGATTTAGAAAATAAATTAGATGGTGAAAAAACAGAATTAATTACCGAGTTAAATCACGATCTAATTAATAAAGTTGTTTCAAGTACTCAAACAAAAATTGCAACAAATAAAGAATACCAAGCTAAGGCAACACAAAAAATAGTATCTGAATTAAGATAATTAGCCGCAGCTGATAGGAATAAAATGAAAGAGCAAATTATTGCAAAAGCCTATGCCCAATCAATCGTAGAATTAGCTGAAGAGTTGAAGTTAGATTTGGCAAATGAGTTGACTGTATTGAGTGAAACAATAAATAAAAGTAACGACCTGGAAACACTTTTGTTTTTAGAAGTTTTTACAGTTGAAGAGAAATTAAGTGTATTAGATCTGGTTATGACAAAGCTTAACCTGTCACAAATAACAAAAAACTTTATGCATTTTTTAATTCAAGAAAAAAGAATTGGATTAATGCCAATGATTTTTAAGAATGTAATTGTTATTGATGACCATAAGAAAGGATTTTTAAGAGGAACAATTGAAGGAAGTGAGGAATCAATTCCTGCTGACGTAAAAGAAAATCTTAAAAAATATCTTCAACAAAAACTCGGAAAAGAAGCAATATTAGAATACAAAAAAAATGAAAATGTTTCAGCTGGATACAAAGTAACAGTTGAGGATCTTCAGTTAGATGCAACGCTCGAAAATCAATTAGAAAAATTTAAAGAAAGTGTTTTAAATTCGTAGAGGTAAAAAATGGCAATGAATCCAGAAGAGATTACAAGTATTATTAAAGAAAGAATCTCTAATTTTCAAACAAGACTTCAAGTAGACGAAGTTGGAACTGTTTTAACTGTAGGAGACGGGATCGCTCGCGTTTTCGGGTTAAAAAATGTTATGGCCGGTGAACTAGTCGAGTTCCCATCTGGTACTACGGGAATGGTTTTAAACTTAGAAACAAATAACGTCGGTATCGCAATTCTTGGAGAAGACCAATCTATTAAAGAAGGGACTTCGGTAAAAAGAACTGAGAGAATCGTAAGTGTTCCTGTTGGTGATGCTCTGCTTGGTCGCGTAGTAAACGCAATCGGTGAACCAATCGACGGAATGGGTGAAATAAAATCAAAAGAATTCAGAGTTGTTGAAGTAAAAGCTCCTGGGATTATCGCAAGAAAATCTGTACATGAGCCTCTTCAAACAGGTCTTAAGGCAATCGATGCCATGATTCCAATTGGACGTGGACAAAGAGAGCTAATCATTGGCGATAGAAAAACTGGTAAAACAGCAATTGCTATCGACACAATTATTAATCAAAAAGGTAAAGATGTAATTTGCGTTTACGTAGCGATTGGACAAAAACAATCTACGGTAAGACAGGTTCAACAAAAACTAAAAGATGCTGGTGCTCTTGATTATACAATCATCGTTTCAGCTACAGCTTCTGCGTCTGCACCTATGCAGTTCATTGCTCCATACACTGGATGTACAATGGCTGAATACTATAGAGACAGTAAACGTCACGCACTTATCGTGTATGACGATTTAACCAAACAAGCTCAAGCTTATAGACAAATGTCGCTTCTACTTCGTCGTCCACCAGGGCGTGAAGCATTTCCAGGTGACGTATTCTTCCTTCACTCAAGATTACTAGAAAGAGCTTGTAAAGTTTCTGACGTTCTTGGTGCTGGATCATTAACAGCACTTCCAATTATTGAAACTCAAGAAGGGGACGTTTCGGCATACATCCCTACGAACGTAATTTCAATTACAGATGGCCAGATCTTTTTAGAATCTGATTTATTTAACTCTGGTATCAGACCTGCGGTTAACGTTGGTTTATCGGTATCTCGAGTTGGTGGATCTGCTCAAATTAAAGCAATGAAAAAAGTTGCAGGAACTCTTCGTCTTGACCTTGCTCAATACAGAGAATTAGCTGCATTCGCTGCATTTGGATCAGACTTAGATGACGCTACAAAAAGACAGTTAAACAGAGGCGAGAGATTGGTTGAGCTTTTAAAGCAAGATCAGTACGCTCCGTTTGATGTTATCGATCAATCGGTATCAATTTTAATTGCTACAAAAGGTTATTTCGATGTTGTGCCAACTGCAAAAATAAGATTGGCAGAAAAAGATGTTCTTGAATTCTTCCATTCAAGACATGGGGATTTAATGGCAGAAATTAAAGCAGCGAGAGAAATTTCGGGTGGAAATGAAGCAAAAATCCTAGAAGCAGTTAAAGCTTTCTTAGCAACTAAAAAATACTAAGAGAAATTAGAACTACTAAAGAGATTAGGAATTAAATAATGGCGAATATTAAAGAGCTTAAGAAAAAAATTAAGAGTACCAAAAGTACTTCTAAAATTACGCAAGCGATGAAGCTCGTTTCGGCTGCAAAACTAGCAAAGGCTCAGCAGAATATCCTGAACTCGCGTCCCTATGCTCGCGAGCTTGAATCAACTATTAAAGTTGTTTCAGCCCTAGTTCAAGATTATGATCATGAGTATTTGCATGAAAAGAAAGATAATAATAAAGCAGTTTTGCTAGTTATTTCTTCTGATAAAGGTCTTTGTGGATCGTACAACTCTCAACTTGCTAAAAAAGTTAGAAAGTTTTTAGAAGAAACAAAATTAGATGTAAAAATTTATTTTATAGGTAAAAAAGTACGCGACCTGCTTGATCCAAAATATAACAAAGGCAAGACTTTTACTTTTGTTAAAAATGAACCAACTTTTATAGAGATGGAACATGTTGGAGTAGAGTTAGGCGAATTATTTACGACTGCGGAAGTAGGTAAAGTATTTATTGCTTATAATATATTTCACTCTGCGCTTGCTTTTGATCCAGAGATAAAGCAAATGCTTCCAATGACTATGGATTTAACTGAAAAAGAAGAAATGGCTGAAAAATTTCCTTTCGATTTTAAGTACGATCCAAATGCTACGGAAATTTTAAATACACTTATTCCTCAAACATATATCAGTACACTTTACACTGCATTATTAGATGCAGTTGCGGCTGAACATGGAACGAGAATGAGTGCAATGGACTCGGCTTCTTCGAACTGTAAAAAAGCAATTAGAACATTATCAATAAAAATGAACAAAAAGAGACAAGCAGCGATTACGACTGAGTTATCAGAAGTAGTATCGGGTGCTGAGTCTCTGAATGGATAAAAGATAGAATTAGGAGATCACCAATGTCTGAAAATTTCGGTGTTGTAAAACAAGTAATGGGGCCAGTAATCGATGTAGAATTTTCTAATGGAAAAATTCCTGCGATTTTCAACGCTCTTAAATTAACAAACAAAACAATCTCAAACCTTGAGAATAATCTAACTGTTGAGGTCTCTCAGCATTTAGGGAACAACATGGTTAGATGTATTGCAATGGACTCGACTGAAGGTCTGTCACGTGGACTAAAAGTTCTCGATACAGGCAAGATGATTCAAGCACCAGTTGGTAAAGAATGTTTAGGAAGAATTATTAACGTTATCGGTGAGCCAGTTGATGAAGCGGGCCCGGTAAACGCTAAAAAAACTTATGATATTCACAGAGCAGCTCCTGGTTTTGATAAACAATCGACCAAACTAGAGCAATTCTATACTGGTATTAAAGTCATCGACCTTCTCGCTCCATACGTTCGCGGTGGAAAGATTGGTCTATTCGGTGGAGCAGGAGTTGGTAAAACAGTTCTAATCCAAGAGTTAATTAACAACATCGCTACTGAGCATGGAGGGTACTCTGTATTCGCTGGTGTTGGTGAGCGTACACGTGAAGGGAACGATTTATTTCACGAAATGACTGAGTCGGGCGTTATCGCAAAAACGGCTCTGGTATTCGGACAAATGAATGAACCACCTGGAGCGCGCGCAAGAGTTGCTCTTACAG
>JAURXW010000083.1 GCA_030654205.1 Bacteriovorax sp. | reverse complement strand
CTTCACCTTGTTGAAAAGTGATGATTTCCTTTATATCATTTTGAAACTGATCATGAACTTTTTGAACCATTAAGCTGGGTACTTGCATTTTTTTATCACCATCCACAGTCAAGATACTTTCAATAGAATCTACAATTAAACCAAATCGTTCATCTCCACTGTCGAATATCAAAATCTTTGAATTTAAAACTTCTATATTAGAATGGCCCATTACATACAATAATCGTGTGTCAATCACCGTTATTAATTTTCCTCGAAGATTTAATACTCCTTTAACAAAAGAAGGCATTCCAGGTGCAGAAATAATTTCATCAGAATAATTAATAATCTCTCGAATATCTTTTATTGAAACTCCAAAAAGATGATCTAATTTAAAAGAGATATAGGCCTGTCTATTCATTATTTTCTTTGTAGCAACTTGCTCGTTTAGGCCTGAGCTATATATTTTACTATGGCCTTGGGTAATTTCCGTGATTTCTTTATTGGTTAATACTTCCTGGTAATTAAGGAGTATTACATCTCCAAGATCACCTAGTGAAATACACCCTGAAAATATTTTGGATCGATCATTACTCAATAGTGGAATAGGCATTATATCAGTGGATAAATAACTATTGATACTCTCCACAGCATCCACTAAAAGACCAAAAAGCTCAAAACCAATCTTCAATACTATAATTCTTTTGTCTTCAGTTTTCTTTTCGTGCGTGGAAGCTGTTCCCAAAAGGGCGGCCAGATCGATAACTGGCACCGTCTGTCCTCGCAAGTTTACTATTCCAATACAAAGATCATTTTTAATAGCTGATTGCTGAATTTCTGGAACTTTGATAATTTCATTAATTCCTGAAATTTCAAATCCCATTTTCATTTCATTAATTGAAAAGGAGATGCACTTTTTACGAATCTCGTGCGCTGAATTGGCATGAACTCTACTTTGATTTATTTTATTTTGTTGAACAATAATTTGAGGAATATTATCAATACTGACTAGTGCAAATGGATCAATAATCTGCAAAATCCTATTACCAGAATCCAATTTAATCGCCCCTAAAATTACTTTATGCGAATTTTCCGAACTGTAACTAAAATCACTAATGTCTTTTTGATTCACTCGTAAAATTTCACTGGTTGAATCAAAAAGCAATCCAACCTTTGCTCCCTCGTGGTCAACAATCGCAACTTTTTGAGTTGAATACACTTCGAATTTTTCAAACTTTAAAAGAGATTTAAGATTAATAATTGGAATAATCAGACCGCGCAAGTTAAATACACCTAAAAGAAAGCCAGGACTCAAGGGCATTTTTATTATTTTCTCTGGCAAATTCACGACTTCATGGATGGCCTTTACATTTATGGCCACTTCAGTATTATCAATATAAAATGATCCGAAAATTTCATCTTTCGTTTTTTTTTCTTCGTTTAGAGTGTTCATTTCATCCTTAATAAAAAGTACCTAAATTATATTGCTTTTTGAAATTTTAAAACTGTAACTTGCCCGGAGGTACAATCAATTAACATTTGACGTCCTTCTTCTCCTCCAACATCTATTTCCCGAAATTTGAAACCATTTAATTTAAGATATTTTTTAGCTGCTGCTAAATTGAGAGATCCAACGTGGTCTACATTATTTCGAGATAACTGTGACATCATATTGGCACCTCCCGCTATTGAAACTTCAATTTCTTTAATATCGTCTGCCTTCACTTTTAACAATGCCATTAATGAAGGAACTGCTTGGCTTACAAACTTTGCACCAATGACAGAAGTTGGTCCATAGGCTTCAGGCAATAAGCAGTGGGCAAGCGCATACAGACCTTTTTTCTTCCAAACAAAAGCAATACCTACGCAGGAACCTAAAGTAGTTTTTAGAAGATCACCATGCATCCCCACTTTTACTTCGCCTATTTTTACATGCACGTCTTTCATCTTAACCAAGGTCTTCCTCAATTTTTTCGTAAATTAAAGGCAGCTTATATTTAAATGGAGTTTTTAAACTATTTAGGGATTCAGACTCACCGATGATAAGTATTCCATCATTCATCAGTCCTTTACTTATATTTAACAAGACCTTTTCCTGATCTTTTACATCAAAGTATATCAAGACATTTCTAAGAAATATTATATCGCAATTTTTTTGCTCAACAGGTATTTGAAAAAGATTATGTATCGCAAATTTAATTTTTGACTTAACATCTGCCCTAATTCGATAAACTTCTTTAATAGGCTCCATATATTTTTCAAACAAAATTCGATTTGAAGTTTTGAAATTTTCAATGGAGCGTCCGGAATATTCTCCGAGCTCAGCGGTCACTAATACTTCAGAGGAAATATCTGTGCCCATTATTTGATAATTAAATCCAATATTCCTAAGACGGTGCTCCTCGCAACAAATACCAATAGTGTAAATTTCTTCCCCCGAAGAAGCTGCTCCCGACCAAATTTTCAAAGTTTTTTTTGGGTTTTTTGCCGTCCAGCTTGGAAGAAAATCTTTTGTAAAATAATCCCAAACTCTTTGAGTTCTAAAAAAAGAAGTTTCATTTGTTGTAACAAGATTTACAAACTCCTGAGCTTCATTTTTATGAGAATTTAGATAATCAAGATATTGCTCGTAACTTGATAAACCAAGCTTTCTTATTCTCGGACGAAGGCGACCTTGTATTAAGGTTTTTTTCCCAACACTCATTGTAATTCCAGTGTACTTATGAACTAACACAAGAACTTTTTCAAGCGAAGATTGATCCATTTCTTCAAGGTCTATTGAATTCATCTTTAGGCCTTAAATTTAGCAACTGTTATTTTTAATTCTTCAGCACCTTGGGTAAGTCCTTTAGTCGCATTAGCGATTGACTCAGATGCTGTTGCCGATTTCTCAGTTTCTTCAGCAACAGACTGAATGGCAGCACTAATTTCTTTAGCTGCCACCAATTGTTCTTCGGCCGCACATGATACTTCTGATATGGCCTGAGTTGTTTTATTTACACCGTCAACAATTTTTTCAAAAGCAACTCCGGCCTGCTTGGAAATTTCACTTCCCTGGGCAACTCTTTTTGCAGACTCATTGATGAGTTTCGAAATTTCCTTAGTTGCTTGTGAAGATCGTTCCGCAAGTTTTCTGACCTCATCAGCAACAACTGAAAACCCCAATCCGTGCTCTCCTGCTCTTGCCGCTTCAATGGCCGCATTAAAGGCCAGAAGATTTGTTTGCCCCGCAATTTCACCAATGACTTTTACAATTTCACTTATATCTTCAGATGATTTACTAATAAGCTCCATTGCATCAATGGCCTTGGTAATCGCTCTAGCTCCAATTTCAGCTTCTTGATGTGTCGACTTTGCAACCACGTCAGTATTTTTTGAATTCTGAGCAATAGAATTAATTGAAGCCGTTAACTCTTCGATCGAAGCATTCATTTCTTCAGTAGTAGCACCTAAAGCTTGGGCGCCACGCGCAACTCCAATCGATTTTTCAGAAATATCTTTAGTACTGGCCGAAAATTCATTGGCCAATCTTGTAACGGTTTCTTCAACATCTACTTGAACGGAGATATCTGAACCAAATTTCGTTACACCACACGGTTTACCAAATTGATCAAAGTTGGGATTATATGTGGCCTGAAGCCAGATAGTTTTGCCACCTCTTGCAACTCGTTTGTAGCGGCCATTATCGGCCTCTCCACGACCTAGTTTATTCCAAAACTCTCTATATCCCGGAGAATTGGAATAACTTTCTTCGCAAAGTATGCGATGATGTCTTCCTTTAATATCCTCAAGAGTATAGCCAATAGTTTTTAGAAAATTATCATTGGCCGAAACAATTGTTCCATCAAGCGTAAATTCTATTACTGCTTGAGATTTACTAATTGCATCCGCTTTTAATTTTTCCCCAGTAACATTGGTGGCAATTTTGATAATTTTCATTACTCTTTGCATTTCATCAAAAACAGGTGCATAAACGGCCTGCAACCATATTTCCTTTCCTTCTTTATTTATTCTTTTAAAAACATCTGTCTGACTTTTCCCCTCTTTCAACTCTACCCAAAACTGAGTATAATTATTTGAGTTGGCAAAAGAGTTCTCTACAAACATTCGATGATGTTTTCCAATAACCTCTTCTGACCTATATCCCATTGATTCGAGAAATTTCTTATTGGCACTCAGAACATATCCACTGGTATCAAACTCAATATATGCAAAAGATGAATCTATTGCACTGATCACCCCTCTTGAATTATGACGTTCAATTTCAGCATCAGTAATATCGTAACGAACTCCAAGATATTTTTTAGGTTTTCCATTGCTTCCCATAATCGGAGCAATAACTGCATCGACATAATAAGGAGTCCCATCTTTTTTTCGATTCTTTATTATTCCCCGAAACATACTCCCATGCCCAATGGTTGCCCAAAGCTGCTTAAAGGTATCTTTTGGCATATCAGGGTGCCTAGTCGTATTATGTGGTTGACCAATAAGTTCTTCTCTATTGTATTGGGAGACTTCACAAAACTTTGGATTTATATTCAGAATATTTCCCTTGAGATCTGACTCTGAAACAATACTGGTTGCATCCATAATGGCAATACGGACTTGAAGTTCGGCCTTGCTTGCAGTTATATCTGAAGCAAACATAAATACCTCTACAACCTTACCTTGCTCATCAAAAATAGGATTATAAGAAGCATTCAACCAAACCTCTCTTCCTCCATTATTTTTCATTTTATATTCGCCAGACAAAAACTCACCTTTCGCTAATTTTTTCCAAAATTCTTTATTCTCATCATCTGAAGAATTTTGTTCCTCACATAAAAGAATATGTTTTTTACCAACAATCTCTTCTGTGGAGTAACCAAATATTTTAAGAAAATTTTCATTGGCCTTAATGACAACTCCATTCAAACTAAACTCACATATGATTTGTGATAATGTAAGAGCTTTGTAAAGAGGGCTAGATTCTAATTCGTTTGATTCACTGTGAAAGATCTTGATAGCTTCCATGGATAATTATCTCCGTATAAAAAAATCGTTGCAAAAATAATTTCTACAATTATTAAATATAACAATTCATTCGGTGCGAAGAAGATTTAAACTTAGCTGGTAGGAATTGGTGAAAATAACAAACCTTAAGATTGAAGTATTTTAGTTGTGTATAAAAAAGTTGAATTTAGTTGATTTAACATGAATAAAATCGAATATTAGTTAAAATTAATCATATTTCAAACAAAGGGAGAATAATTTATTTAAGATGATTAATGAAAACTTATAATGAAATTAAGGTTCTAAACAGTTTTGCAATCGGGACTATATCGTTTAGGACGACCAGTTTAAATAGGAGAATGAGTGTAGTATTTTACATTACCATCTCTAAAAAAACTTATAAAGAACACTTGTGATAAATCTTAATTCATTTTGTCTTACAACACTTGGGGATAAGAAGACTTCTTTACCATAACTCTTAACTCCGACATCACCTACAAAAGTCCAATTCCCCACATAATGCATGAATTCGAACATTGTTCCAAAATTAATAGTGCGATGTCC
>JAURXW010000082.1 GCA_030654205.1 Bacteriovorax sp. | reverse complement strand
TGCAGGAAAATGGAAAGTACTTTATTTTTATCCACTAGATTTTACTTTTGTTTGCCCAACAGAAATTACAGCTTTTGAAGATAATCTTTCAAAATTTAAAGAACTTAATTGTGAAGTAATTGGTTGTTCTGTTGACTCTGCTTTTTCTCACTTAGCATGGACTAATATCGAAAGAAACAAAGGTGGACTTGGAAAAATGCACCACCCACTAGTTTCTGATCTTTCAAAAAATATCGCTCGCTCATACGAAGTTCTTGCAGGAGAAGCTGTGGCCCTTCGCGGAGTTTTTGTAATTGATGATAAAAACATCGTTCAAACTGCAACTGTTAATAATCTTTCAGTTGGCCGAAATGTTGAAGAAGTATTACGGACTGTAGAAGCTTACCAATACACAGCTAAGCACGGGGAAGTTTGTCCTGCTGGTTGGACTAAAGGAGCGGCTACAATGAAACCTGATCCAAAAGGGTCTCAGGACTATTTCAAAACTCTAAAATAATCAATTCTTTTTATTTTATAACCAAGAAAACCGCGGCTAAGTCCGCGGTTTTTTTTATTAAAGTAATTTTTTCACTGATTAAATTCTTTCATTGAAAAGTTAAGCCTACTGGAGGATAACATTCAAAATCTTTGGGGGATAAAATAAAATGAACACTGAGTCTGAAAATCTAGTCAATCTAGATCAATGGAAAAACCACAAGAGAGATGGCGCGCGTGATGCGAGCTTCTCTGATTACCTTAAAGTATTAAGCTTTAATGATCTTATGACTGAATCAACAGAATTAATGAATCAGATCAAAAAAAGTGATGAAGGCTCAGACCTATTTTCTAAGACTCGAGTAATGATGAATGAGTTCACTCATCGCTTAGAAGTCGAATCAAAGCATTTGGCAGATTCAGTAAAAGATTTCAAAAAACAAATCGAAGATAAGCTGCACTAGGCTTATCTTCGCTTTAACATCTACAAACTCTCTACACTTTGATAATCATGTAAAACTTTTGCTCTCAATAGTGGAACTTTCATACGTCGATCGTAACCTAAAATATGTGCAACCACTCGCAAAAGCTCTAGTTGTTCAGAACGATTTCCAAGAGATTCAAACAAACTTAAAAGATAAATTGTATTCTTGGCAAAAGTTTCGACATATTGAAAAACTGCTATTTTAAAATCATCTGAAGAGTTATGAAATTCACAACCGATAAAATTAACAAATATTTTATCGACATTACTTTGCCCTTCAAAAGTTCTCACCATGCGGGCCTTAGTCTTTATGATAGTGCGAGGAAATTCTTCGATATTTAATACTTTTAATTGCTCTATCGTAAGCGTCTGTAGCCTTGGAAAATGCAAAAGATCAATAGCAAGAGGTAAAGAATTAATTTCTGGGATATGAGGAAGATCGGATAATAAAATTCCACCTTCAGCGATATTTAGAACGCGTGCTTTAAAAACGTGCTCCCCATCAACATATAAACAATATGATTTAAGAGGAGCACGAAGAAATTTTCTTTGTAAACGAGGATCGAGCTTTTTATTCATGCCAATCTCATAGTAGTTTTGAAGCTACCTCTGATAGTGGTGATCTCTCACCTACTCGCAATGTTGAATGCCCGATAATATCTTCTGTTTTTAATCTATCCACAACGTAGGCCAGACCATTATTGGTCTCGTCTAAGTAAGGACTATCGATCTGCTGACAGTCTCCTGTTAGCACAATTTTTGTTCCCTCTCCCGCGCGTGTAACAATTGTTTTCACTTCGTGGGGAGAAAGGTTTTGAGCTTCATCAACGATTAAATACTGACCAGGAATTGAGCGTCCACGGATATAAGTAAGTGGCTCAATATGAAGCATTCCTTGATTAATTAATTCTTCATATGAAGTACCTGCCTGTTTTCTATTTTGGTTAAATAGAAAATCCATATTATCAAAAATTGGTTGCATCCATGGAGCTAGTTTTTCATTAACGTCCCCTGGTAAATAACCTAAATCGCGTCCCATTGGTTGAATTGGGCGAGAAACAAGTAGTCTTGAATATTTACCTTGAGCAATTGTTTTTTCAAGTCCTGCAGCAATGGCCAAAAGAGTTTTTCCAGTTCCAGCTTTACCAACAAGTGAGACTAGAGCGATCTCGTCATTAAGTAAGGCATCAAGAGCAAATTGTTGTTCAACATTTTTTGGATAAATTCCCCAAATACCTTCACGCAATGAAATTAGAGGAACAATTCCCTTTTTCCCTTGGTGAAAACGGCCAAGCAGTCGTCTTCTTGGGTTATGAAATTCTTGAAGAATAAAATATTCATTTGGAAAAACACCAAACTGTTCTTCTTCATCTAAAGCTAAAAAACGGCCAGTTTCATATTCTTTTAATCTATCAGCTGAAATTTCAAAAACTCTTTGTCCTGAATATAATTCATCTAAAGCAATATCAAGCGTTCCATAATCTTCTGCTGGCACACCTAAAATATCTGCTTTAAGACGTAAATTAATATCTTTAGTAACTAATAAAACATCAGTGCCTTCTAATTTAAAAGCTAGCGCTGAAGATAAAATCAGGTTGTCATTTATTGAAACATCGATAGGAAGATTTTTTGAATCAACACGACGGTCAACTGATATAATCAGCGTTCCTCCACTGTCTAATACGACTCCATCTGCCAATGAACCGCGCGAACGAAGATCATCAATATAGCGAGAAAAGTTTCTAGCACTACGACCATTTTCATTCTGATCTTTTTTGAAACGATCTATTTCTTCTATAACGATCAAAGGGATAAATACTGTATTTTTTCCAAACTTTCTAAATGCAGTTGGATCAAAAAGAAGAACGTTGGTGTCTAGGACAAAAATCTTTTTCAACAAAACCTCCAAAGGCATTACTGACTATATTAGTCGGTTAATTTTTACTAAATTATGGACTGACTACTAAAATTGTAGAGAACTAGAGATCGATTGAAAAGTCGAAAAGACTTACATATAAAATGATTCGCTTGTCTTCGTGCTAGCGATAATGTGATCCCACTTCTACTCCGTAAAAACCAGTGGTGATTTTAATTGGCCATAATTTTACTGAACCACCATAAGAAATATAGCCTCCACTCCAACCAGCATTAAGTGTGACTAGCGGTAGAGCTAATTCGGCCCCTAGATGAAATTTACTCCCAAAGTCTGAAGGGCCATTCATAGGATGAATATCAGCGGCCAGGGTATAATCCATAATTCCAAAATCTTGCTTGAAGGCAACGCCAGAATTAATCATCATATCCTGCTTGGGAACACTGCCAGTCCCTTCGGTTTTTGAAAAACGTGTATCGGCAGCATCAAGAATGGAAATGGCTGTAGTTAAAACTGAATGACCAGAAGAAATAGCGTATTCAGCTCCTAGATCATATCCCCAGGCATCCCCTTTAGAATATCCCAAGGCACTTTTTAGTGAATTAATATCAGTCGCACCAGAGTTTATTTTATTTAAAAGTGTCGTTCCAAAAAGATCAAAGTGTCCGTCAATTCCTTGGCGGTTCATATGTTTAATCGCCATTCCAACTGATAAACGATTTCCTGCACTCGTGGTCGACTTTTCTGTTTTTTTAGCTTTTGAAGAAAATGCTCCACTGCCGACATTATGAGCAAAGCCAAAAATAAATCCTCGGTCGTAATTATAATTAATATCTACTTCCGGGTTAGTTGCATTTCTCAAAACCATACTGGTTTTATTATTGGCAAAAAGAGTAAAACCAAATTGCCCCATTTTTAATGTAGGAAAAATTCCAGCTTGCAGATAAATTGGAAAATCCATAATTCTATTGGCGATTAAAGGAGCAGCATTGGCTCCAGAAGGAAAATTTTTAAATCGATCCAGCTCACTTAAGGCATCTGTTAATCCAAAGCTTGGATCCAATAAAGTAAAGGACACTCCAGTATTTTTTCCAAGGGCCGCTGGATTATAAAACAAAGTAAATTCATCATCAGCGATCGCGGTAAAAGCGTCTCCCATCAACAAAGCGCGGGGACTACGAGCGAGGTACGTAACTTCTTGTGCGTGAAGCTGGGTCAGAAGATTTATGAATATAAGTAACAAAAACTTCAAAATAGTTAATCCTAAAAATTAAGGCAGAAATATACTTTCGTACATTAATGCAAAATATGATTCCAATTTGGCCACAGGTACATTTGAATTATCTTCACAAGATGTTTGGTTTATAGTCGAAGCCACAATTCCAATGGCAGGATCAGCTAGTTTGAGAGCCGCACTAGCAGCGTTAGCAGCTACACTAAATGCGCTTGCTTGAGTGCCAAGTGTTCCCGTTGCTGAGCCAACAACACTTGGAAGAATATTCAATAATCCATTTAAAAGAACGACACCGTGACAGAGTCTCGACTTTCGAGTAGACGCAACAATCGCTGTTGCCAGTTCGGCATGTGAAGATTCAGCTGGTCTTCGGCATGTAACTGGAAGAGCTGCAATAACTGCTAAAACTGAAGCAGATACTATTCCGGCATCTGTATATCCAGTAAAACATTTATTGGCCCCAGACCCAGCTCCTTTTTTCCCTAAAGCAGCATCTCCATTTCCATAGACATGCATATACTTTCCAAGCTGAGCAAACATCATAAAAAGAAGTTGTGAATTAATTTCACCTGCTTCATCAGATGAAAAATATTTTAATCTCTCACTCGCTGTTGGTTCAACTGTTGAAGGAATTCCGCCAGCATATAAAAGAATTTGAATTGCTGTTTGTAAATCACTGAAGCGAGTATCGTTTTGCAAAGGACTTGTCGTTGATAATAATGAAGTCGAATAAAGTGTCGTTCCACCTAATGGTGCAGGACTCCCAGTTAAGGCCAAATCGCTTGCGATAAAAGTAGTGGCCGCGAATCCTGCCCGGCATGCATAAGCGGAAGCTAATACTTTTAGATAGTGAGCATCGTTATTTTGTCTTCCATTATCTTCTAAAACATTGATCGCGGCCTGGCAGTTTCCTTTACTTAAATAAATATTAGCGCTTAAAACTGCACTAGCAGTTTTTTCATCGGCGTTTTTTCCACATGAAAAAATCATGAATAAAGTAAAAATAAAAACGAGACGTTTGAGCATAGGATGACCCCTTCTCT
This sequence comes from Bacteriovorax sp., assembly GCA_030654205.1. Classification (GTDB taxonomy): domain Bacteria; phylum Bdellovibrionota; class Bacteriovoracia; order Bacteriovoracales; family Bacteriovoracaceae; genus Bacteriovorax. Next base: position 4,184 of record JAURXW010000082.1, on the reverse strand, counting down.
CTATTATGCCCCAAGTAAATGACGATGATATTGGGGGGAAAAATCCCCCTAGTGAAACTTAAAATTAGGTAAGCTTAGGGCCACCTTCATTTAAAAATTGAACCAACTTATCCATGGCCTCTGAAAAAGCTTCCTTGTGTAAAACTAGACTTAAGCGGGCAGAATTTATCATTCCAAAATCAGTCCCTGGAACAATTACTACACCTAATTCCTCTAGAATATCTTCACAAATTAAAACGGAATAGTCGGTTTTATCTTTTCTGGTATTTGAATATTTTTCAAATACTGGAGTTTGAGAAAAATCGATCATAAAATAAAAAGCTGAAACTGGTTGATACCAGCATTTCATTAAATGAGCTTCTTTCAATTTTTCTTTGATCACATTAGCGTTGTCGCGTAAGTGGTTTTTAACTGGAATAAGAAATTGAGATGATTCTGCAAAATCATAGTTGATCATTGCTCTTTGAATTAAAGAATTGGCACTTGAAGTTAATTGCCCTTGTAGATTTTCAATCCCTTTACAAATATTTTGAGGACCAATAGCGTATCCAATTCGAAGACCAGTGCTGGCAAATGCTTTTGAAATACCATCTACTATAATAGTTCTTTTTAAAAGTTCTGGATTTTTTTGATAAAAATATGTCGGCTTGGGATCGTAATAACAAACTTCAAAATAAATTTCATCACTGATTACATTAACGTGAGGAAACTCAACTAACAGATCTGCAAATTCCTGCATCCATTCGTCTGAATAATGAATTCCCGCTGGGTTATTCGGGCTATTTATAATAATTGCTTTTGTTTTTTCAGAGATGGCTTTTCGTATTTCTTGAATTGATGGAGAAAAAACATCAAATATTGAAGAGCTCACCACAATAGGTATCCCACGACAAAACTTAATCATTTCTGGGTAGGAAATCCAATAAGGAGCTATGATGATGACCTCATCACCAGGGTCAATAATTGCACCTAAAATATTTGAGATTGAATGCTTGGCCCCATTTGAAATAACACAATCAAAAGGTATATCCAAAGAAGCAAAATTAATCCCTCTAGTTTCTTGAATATGTTCCATAATTTTTTTTCGCAAATCATGAAAACCTGCAACGGGACTATATTGATAGGATTTTAAAAAATCTAATTCAGTTCTAATAGCATCAATAAAAGATTGTGGTGGTCTAAAAGGAAGTTGGCCGGCAGTTAAATTATAAATTTGTTTGCCACTATCAGAAAGCTCCATCGCTTTTGTATTAAGCTTTAAGGTCACACTCTCTGCCATTCCTTTGACTCGCGAGCTTAGCTCCATAATCTCTCCGTAGTTTTTTCCTACTTAGATATTAAGGCATAAATACTAAATTTGGTGAAAAAATGTAACGTAGATATAGTTTTCACCTTGAAGAAATAACTTTGTCGGCATTAAATTGTACTCCTCCCAAGTCTTATGAGGAATCCCTTTTTTGGGATCGGACTCAATCCAAAGTTGACCAAAATACCAAGGTTTTTCCTCTTCGCTTGCTACAAGTTCTTTTACAACATCGAAATAAATATTTTTTAAAGAATATGGAGGATCAAGGAAAATAACAGTTTGCTTTTTTTGTTCGTCACTAAAAGTTAAGTATTCATTTTTAAACTGACGTATAAATTTCTCAGCAGAAACGTTGCTAATTTTTATTTCTCCAGTTTTTTTATGATGATTTTTGAGAAGCAAGCTTTCTCGATTTTCTTCCAGTGTTTTTAAAATATGTTTACTGACTTCATTAAGATAAACGCGACTTGCCCCTCTTGACCAAGCTTCAAACCCCATGGCCCCAGAACCAGAACAGAGGTCTACAAAAATATGTTCATCTAGGTCTTGAAAAAAATCATATATTCTTCTTCTTAACATGACAGAAGTGGGACGAATTGCATCTCCTTTAGGAACTGCAAGTAATTGACCTCGAGCAAATCCACCAAGGATTTTGATACTCATTTAAGACTCCAAAAAAAGAAAGAGTAATTAAGCTGATTTCTTTTTAAGGTTAGATTCTGAAGACGTCAAAGGGATTGTAAACTTCACGCCAGAATCCATAGTCACTTTGCAACCATCGTCTTGGTTAATACAAAGTTCTACTCCCGACATTGTGATCATTAAGCCTTTAATTGGATCAATGACAAGCCTTGCACTTTCATTTCCAATTTTAAAAGCTAGATTAAGATTCATTTGGCCATGGGCTTCAAATGAAATTTCAGAATTTGAATTTTTTTCTGGAGCCGCTTCAACTACTGCTACCGGTTTTTTATCAAACGCTAAAATTTTTGGAGCCTCAACTTCATCATGTATTTCTTCTATTTTGGTATCAAAATTATCATCAGATGCTAATGACATTTCCAATTCGCGGTCAATTTCACTTTGAAGATCTGTTTGTTTTTTAATTGAGGCAACCGCCACTGGAGCTACTTCAATCTCAGCATCTATTTCAGAATCTGTTTCAAATTCTTTTTCTAAATTTTCAATTTCGGCCATTATATCTTGCAGTTCAGATTCGTTAAAATTCTTACTGGCTGAGTCAGAATCATCAATCTCAGAACTTATTGAATCCGAATCATTCAAAATATCATCAACTTCATCAAAAATATCACTCATAAATGCCCCTACTAAAGCCTTGAAAACACCACAGTTCAAACAAACTGTTCGTTAACCTATCGACACTTGGCAGTATACCTTTAGATGTTTTACTCTCTGCTTAATATTATCTGCCTCTTAGGGCAAAAAAAAGCTCAAAAACTCGATCTTTTCAAGTGACTTCGCTTGGCTCCTACGTCACTATTTTACCCTCATTAACATATAAAAATACTTGGTCTTTTTAAGGATTAAAACTTGGATCATTCCAGCAAACCAAACTCGCGGCCATGGGCCCAAGAGAGCGCTTTTTCAATTTCATCGTTTGATGAAATTGATGAAAACGTTAACGGATTTGCACACGCTCGCTTCAACCCTTCTGAATTTTTTATTCCTGGTTGGAAGGGCGAAGGCCTCATCACCGCATCAGCAATCGTTATAAAAAATTCATTAAATAACCTCACTTCTGATGCTGAGGAATTATTTAAAAAATCATGTGCCACTAATAAATCAATGAAGCTTCAGACCTATAACGAATTTATGCATTTTGCAGAGTATGCAAAAATTGATAAAAATCTTTTGGGTACCCAAAATGATTTTTGGCAACAAATGCAAAATGAATCTTCGCCGCTCAAAAAGCATCTTGAGGACTTCGTTAGAATCCATTGCTTTAGAGCAGTGGCCATTTATTTATTTCGAATAAAATTTATTCTAGATCTTTCAAAAGAACAAAATTTAAAAGTGACAGAAGACATACTTTTAAATCCACTTTCATTTCTTGGGAAAATATTTAAAAAAGATAGCTCTACTGAACTTGTTTGTGACTCGTTACAGATCAATCAATTTAGCTGGTACAGACCGTCAAGTGAGTATAAAGAATCGTTGCTAAAGCTAAAAGAAGCCTTTGAAAATATAACACTGACTGAATTGATTAAACTGATTTCAACGCCAAAAGATGATCAAAACTATTCTGTACGCAACTATTCACATTCTCTATCTCATCTTTCATTTGGACTTTTGGTCAATGAGCTTCTCACTAAATTTCCATCATGGTTAAAATCTGAAGTTAAAATAAAACCGAAAAATCCTCAGAAGGTTTGTTTACTACCAAAAACAATAAATACACGTTTCGCTGGAAATCATGTTTCTTCATTTGCACTCTCTCACTGGCTTGCTCAAGAAACTAATATTAAAATTTCACATTGGAACAATTTAATTTGTCCTGAGTTTGAAGGATTGCAATTCATAGACGGTCAATTTTTAAAAATTTGCCAAGAGTTGCAATTTTTAAGTTTTCTTACTCGTGTAGCAGTTGAACATAAATACGAAATCATTCCCTTTATTTGTAAAATAATGCGTGAAAAATATCACACTTCACCTGATGAAAACTCTGATCATCACCAGGTTTCATTTTTAAATTTGGGAAATACTTCCACCCCAGAAGTTCTCTATAATAGGATTGTTTTAAATTTAACAGAATTACCTAAAAATAATCCTCATCATTTTTTAATACAACAAATCCAAGCTCAAAAATCAGTAATTCACAAAGATGGTTTTATTTTTGTTTTTACTAATCAAAAACTTT
>JAURXW010000079.1 GCA_030654205.1 Bacteriovorax sp. | reverse complement strand
TTTCACGACTAATTTGTTTACAAAAAGAGTTTTGAGCAAAAATAAATTATATTAGTTGAATCTTTTCTTAGAGTATAAAAACCGGCCTTAGCTGCATTTACAGTTACTTGCGACAAAAGACCGAGCAATGTTAGAAAGTAGTAATGAATTGTAAGAAAAAAGAACTACTAAAAAACCTAACAGCCACATAGAATTTTGGAATAGAGACAAGCAAAGTACACAAAATATAATCGACGTTTAAAAACGGATTTTGAGAGCGTCGATTTTTTCATCCTATTTTTTCTTTTTTAAATGATATCTCAGAAAGAGTAATGCTCTTACCACCTTCTAAAATTCCAGTGGACATCCTAGGAGTGTGCCGAGATGAATCTGCAAGAATAATTTGGGTGTATTCTTTAAGAACTAAGTCCGTAATTTTTTTTTCTTTTATCAGGTCTGCGTGCATGACGGGAATCATGATTGTTTTGGTTAAGGCCAAAGCCTCTATAACCCAATTGGCACGGCCATCCATTGGAGTAATGGCAAAGTCCACTTCAGCGTCAATAAGTCGCTCTATGGTCCCGTTAAGGACCTCAAAACTTAATTGCAACCTAGTGTTTGGATGGGCGCTAAAGAATTGTTTTAAAAATTTTAAGATTAAGGAGACGGGGCTGACGGCGTCGATGCTGATTCGCAACTCAACTTCTTCACCTCGGGTCATTTGGTGGGCCATCACTTCTAGTTCTCTGTATTCTTTTAAAACTGATTTGGCCTTTTCATAAAATATTCTCCCTTCGTTAGTTAGACTTGGGCGGTATTCATCGCGAGAAAATAATATTACCTGATACTCTTCTTCAAGCTTTTTAATCGCCATACTAATTGAGGGCTGACTCTTATGTAAAAAATCTGCTGCGGCCTTAAAACTTCCTTGATTAACAATGGCATCAATTGTAAGTATCTGTTCTAAAGTCATCTATTATCTCCCTTGCACTGCCTAATCTTAATCAATTTAACTTATTGAGTTAATAGATTAATTATAATTTGTTTTTATAGAAACCTAAGTTATCATTTTTGACAACCCATTAAATAACTTACTGCTAATTAAATCGGAGGATACTATGTTTAAAAAATTAATTATTGCTACTGTTGCACTTTCTTCAATGGCCACTTTTGCTGCCGTCACTAAAATTGAAGTTGACCCAGCTGCTTCTAAACTTGTTTACGTAGGGAAAAAAGTAACTGGTGAACACACTGGAGAAGTTAAAATTGCCAATGGTCATTTAAATTTCGACAAAGATGCTCTTAAGGGCGGAGAGTTTGAAATTGATATGACGACAATTACAAACACAGATTTAACAGATAAGGAATATCTTACAAAATTTCTTACACACATCACTAGTGATGATTTCTTTGCTACTGATAAATTTAAAACTGCTAAGTTAGTTATTAAATCAGTAAAAAAAGAAAAAGCTGCTGATACTTACAAAGTAACAGCTGACTTAACAATCAAAGGAAAAACAGCTCCAGTAACTTTTGATGCTGTAGCAACAAAAGAAAAAGCATCAGCTAAAGTGGTTTTTGATAGAACTAAATACGATATTAAATACGGATCTGGAAAATTTTTCCAAGGTTTAGGTGACAAATTGATCAATGATGATGTTCAATTAGATGTAAGTTTAACTGCAAAAAAATAAATCTAAGAATATCTTATATTTTCTGGAGAGAATCTCATGGTCGATATCGCGAAACTAATTAGAACAATTCCCAATTACCCCAAAGAAGGAATCATGTTTCGCGATATCACCACTCTCTTAAAAGATCCCGCAGGCTTTAAAGCAACCATTGATATGTTAGTGACCAAGTATAAAGACGCTCCAATTGATTACGTCGCTGGCATCGAGGCCCGTGGATTTATTTTAGGGGCGGCACTTTCATATGCCCTAGGTCTGGGATTTATCCCCGTGAGAAAAAAAGGCAAACTGCCTGGTAAAACTATCACTCAAAGCTATGATCTCGAGTACGGATCTGACACTATCGAAATTCATCACGACGCTATTCACGCAGGTGCCAGCATTCTTTTAATTGACGATTTAATCGCTACTGGTGGTACGGCCATCGGAGCTATTACTTTGATTGAAAAAGTTGGTGGAAAGATCTACGAGACAGCTTTCGTAGTAGACCTTCCTGAACTTGGTGGAGCCAAAAAAATTCAAGCGTTAGGCCATACGGTTTTCTCGCTTTGTGATTTTTCGGGGCACTAGTTCATTCATAAAAACTATTCATCTCATCTCTATTTTCAATGCAATACCTAATTGACTTCACTTTGAAAATTTAAAAAATTTCATCAATTACGACCTCCTTAAAAGAAGCGTAAAATCCTGCAAGCAACATCTTTTTAACAAGGATAGCATGATGGACGTTACAATTGATAAAATGGAAACAGAGCAGGAAAAAATCCTAAAAAAAATGGCGCTGTATTTCACCGCTATTTTTTTTATCGCGGCCGGGGCAAGACATTTCATGATGCCAGAATTTTATATGCTCATGATGCCCAATTTTCTCCCTATACCTCTTGCATTAATTTATCTATCGGGCTTTTTAAAAATACTCGGTGGGATTGGTCTAATGAACTTAAACACTCGGGTCTTATCAGCATGGCTATTGATGCTCGTATTATTAGTGGCCTTGCCGGGCCATGTATATTTATGGACAAATAATATCGAACTACCTGATAAATTCCACCCGAGCTGGCTTTTATTACTTAGAATTCCTTTACAGTTTTTGTTGATCGCTTGGATGTATATGTTTTCTAAAAATCCTAAGGCCTATTCGTAAAATTAAAGCCAGTTGATATTTTTAAGATGTTTTTTTACATAGGCCGCTGCCAATTGAGGCTCATGATGAGGAAGTTTAGTTGGTTTTTCTATAGTGACGGAATTATTTTTAGTCCCTAAATTTGCGGCCAGTCTTTCCATTCCATCATTTCCAACCACTAGATCATCGGCACCTGTAATAAGATGAATCGTTAAATTTTGTACGGCCAATATTTCTTTTTCTTCTTTAATCCAAGGAAATACGTTATCAGGTTTTAAGGCCTCTGATACAAGTTGTTCCCGAATTTTTAAAGTACTTTTATAAAATGGCGTATCAAAAAGATGAACAATATCTTTTGGGGCCATTCCAAGTCCCACGGCGATTGATATTTTTTGATATTCAGAAAACTCTGGCATCATTAAGCCTTTAAGTGAAAGCATCGCTCCCAGTGAGTGACCACCAAAAACCAGTTTTAATTCACTACTTTCTACTAAATTATCATAGAGCGGAAATTCATTTTGAAAGGCTTCTTTCAAGCTTAAAAAAGCTGAATAAAAAAGTTCATGTGCATGATTTTTAAAATAATCAAAGTCGCGAACTTCAGAATAATTTCCCAAGTAGTGACCAGGAAGATCAAAAAGAATAGATGAGACACCGGACTCAGCTAAACGAATTGGCCAATTTATAATGGAACTTTTATCCGCAGTATACCCATGCGTAAAAATGGCAAAAGTTGATTTGATAAAACTCGCGGACTCTTCTTTGATCTCGTTGTTGATTTCGGGAAGAAAGACAAGAGCGTTGGTTTTTTGGTCTTGATAATTGAGAAACAATTTTATTATTTTCATAGCTAGTACTGAGACTACCTAATTTATTTTAAATAAACCACCATGGTTAGGATATAAGCGACTTAGCTTGGAAACTTCCCTTTCCTATGCGCTGAGAATATCCGGCACACAACTTTTAAGCTAATAAATCGAGAAATTGTTTGACGAAGAGGTCCAGTTCCATTAATTTTTAGACTCCAAAAAAATGGTTACGCCCGGGTAGCTCAGTCGGTAGAGCAAGGGACTGAAAATCCCTGTGTCGGCAGTTCGATTCTGTCCCCGGGCACCAAATTTTTGTGTAAAAAAAACCTCTAAGAAATTAGAGGTTTTTTTTTGTCTTTTTTTTGGTGATTAACTTACACACTTACTTAATTTAGCCACCGGTCCTGGATCTAATTCTTTGGTCATCGAAACAAAAAAAGAATAGGCCAAGGTGGTTTGAATCCCTAATGCTACTTGATTTGAAGCCAGTCAATATTTAAATTGTAAAGAGTTTCCGATTTCGAAGGGTCGGCAATTTTCCTTAT
>JAURXW010000073.1 GCA_030654205.1 Bacteriovorax sp. | reverse complement strand
GCACTAACTATTCCAATGTCATTGATAAATAATGATCGCGCTAATTGGGATAAAAAAATTGCTGAATTGACTAAAGATAGACCAGTGATTGTTTATTGTCATTCTGGAAGAAGAGCGGATCTTGTCGGGGCTGAATTAATTAAGAGAGGATTTAAAGTTTCAAACCTTGGAGGTTTTGATGCTTGGAAATCTAAGGGCCTTCCAACTGATTAGGAGTATTTGTGGATTTAAATTTAAAGTGGCATATGGGATTGAATTTCACCTCTCAAATAAGAGGGCATGAAGTACCAATTGATGCAGGTTTTTCTATTGGTGGCACTGATAGGGGGCCAACACCTAAAGAATTAGTTCTTACAGGTATTGCTGGTTGTAGCGCCATGGATGCGATTACATATTTGAAAAAATATAAAATGACTCCACTAGATTTAAATGTTGAAACAGTCGGAGAACAAACTGATTCGACTCCAAAATATTTTTCTAAAATACATTTGAAATTTAAATTTCTTGGGACTGATTTGAATGAGGAAAAAGTTATAAAATCAGTTGAAACATCTATGACTAAATATTGTGGTGTCAGTTATATGTTAAGCAAAACAGCGGGCATTACCTATGATGTAGAGCTCAACGGAAAAACCATTTTTTCTGGAATTTCCAGCTTTTCAATTTAATGAAATAAAGTGTTAAGGATTTTTTATGACAGATGAAAAAAATAATACGAACAAACCTAAAAATCAATTTGAATTAGACCCCGAGAGATTGGCTACAACTGACGAAGAAGGTCATAGAGTTTATCTTTATCCTGAAGACGTTAAAGGTAAATGGAAAGATCGTCGCCATTTATTTTATTGGTTTCTGACATTTGTTTATTTGGTAGTTCCATGGATATATATAAAAAATAAACCCATGTTACAAATAGATATTTTTCACAGAGAATTCACTTTGATGGGCAATACGTGGTTTGGAATAGAACCCATTTTTCTTTTTCTCGTTATTATTTCGACTTTGTTTTTTGTAGCGTTTATGACGTCTTTATATGGAAGAGTCTGGTGTGGTTGGGCATGTCCTCAGACTGTATTTATACAAGGTCTTTTTTTAAAAATAGATAAATTGGTTGAAGGAAGTGCTAGGAAAAGACGCGAGCTTGATCAAGGGCCATTAACATTTGAAAAAATTGCAAGAAAAACCGTTAAATGGACAATTTACTTAATTATATCTCTACATATAGCTCATACCTTTGCTGGTTACATTCTTGGGCCTCGTGAATTACTTCAGATGTCTCTGCATTCGCCGATGGAAAATCGAGGAATTTTTATTGCAGTTATGATTTTTACCGGAATTTTACTTTTGGATTTTGGTTGGTTTAGAGAGCAGTTTTGTATAATTGCATGTCCATACGGAAGAATGCAATCAGTAATGATGGATGAAAATTCTTTGGTAGTAGCTTACGACTCTAAAAGAGGAGAACCTCGTCGTGGAGATGTCTCGAAAGACAAAGAGGGTGATTGTATCAATTGCTATCATTGTGTAAAGGTTTGTCCAACAGGTATTGATATTAGAAGAGGTACGCAATTAGAATGTATTGCTTGCACTAATTGTATCGATGCTTGTGATGAAGTAATGGAAAAACTTCATAAGCCAAAAGGGTTAATTCGTTATAGTAGTGAAAATGAATTAATGGGTAAAATTCGTAAAGCTATTACTCCTAGATCAATTATTTATATCGTAATTTCATTTTCATTTATAATAACACTCGTGACATTTTTATCTCAAAGTGGAAATTTAAATTTTCAATTTTATCGAGGAATAGAAGCTCCTTTTCAAGTTGTGAAAAATGCGGATGGATCAAGCTTAGTTATCAATCACTTTACAATGAAGGTTACACATCAAGGTTCAACTGAACATATTGTGAAGCTTGAAGTTCAAGATTTGGCTTTAAGGGATAAGGTTCAAATTGTGACAATTTTGAATCCATTGAAATTTGATAAACCAGAGATGAAAACACCAATATTCTTAAAATTCAGTCCAAAAATTTTAAGTGAAGGAAAAAGGATGTTGAAAGTTAATGTAAAAGAAAATGATATTTTAACAAATACAGTTGAAGTGCCTTTGGCAGGACCAATAATTAATAATTAGGAGATAGTTTATGACAATTGATAATCAAATTAGAGCATTTGCAGGAACATTTATTTTAATGAGCCTAATATTGGCCTATTATCATTCACAAAATTGGCTATGGTTTACGGCGTTTGTTGGTGCCAATTTACTACAATCTTCGGTGACAAAGTTTTGTCCATTAGAAATAATGTTAAAAAAAGTTGAAAAAAATTGATCAAAGGCTTTTGTCTCGGCTTGGAGATAGTTGATTTATTTGGAGTAGTAATAGTTTTATTTAATTTTTTTTAAAATATATTGTATGATCTAAAAAATAAACTACAAAGAGATAATTCTGTGGAAAATAATAAAAACGAATTTGTTTTAGAAATTTTAAAAAAAGAAAATATATATTTAAAAGATGGTCTCGCCAATATTCAAAAAAATTTGTCTGAATCAGTTGCAATAAATTCAGAGACACTAAAAGATTATGAAGTAATTCAACATGAATTAAATCAGCTAGTCGACAATTCAAAAATAATTAGCCGTGAAT
>JAURXW010000053.1 GCA_030654205.1 Bacteriovorax sp. | reverse complement strand
ACTAAAGATAACTTTTCTTGAGTGATCTAGTTGGGTGGCGACAACAAACATGTCAGCCATGTATTCTTCAAAGTTTTGAGACAAAATCACATGCTTTTGCATATATTGATTTAGACCTTCAGTAGAAAACAGACCTGAAATATTTAACAAGGGCTTAGCCATTTGTTTCAACAAGGAAGGAAAACCTTCAAACGGATTATAAAAATCAAAATTAAAAGCATCACGAGCAGGCATTTTTCGCGATAGCATGTCCGAATAGGAAACAGCTTTTAATGAAGTTTGAGAGTTCTTTCGATTAATAGTAGCGTCGATGACATCAATTGGGCGAAAACCTGAAGCAAAATAAAGATTAATTAATGAACCAGCAGATGATCCAACGTACGTTGATATTTCAAAGTCGGGATCAATTGGAGATTTGTTATGTTTTAAAACAAAACCAAATTCTTCAAGAGCAAGTGCAACTCCCAAGTGCCAGGACGCTGCTTTAACAACTCCACCAGAGAGGACAAGTGCCGTTTTTTTGTTCTTAAAAGGACTGAGATCAATATTGTGATACATTTGATAATTATAACATTGCTTATCGAAAATTATAAAAAAATAAATACATGAGTTTTTTAGACGGTTATAAAAAAAAGTTCTTACAAAATGAATTATAAGATAAAATAAAATCATATAATTTGGAGTGAATATGCATCAAGATGGAATTTGGTTATCAATACTCGACTATGCCGCCGCTAAAAAAATATCAATATCGACCATTCGGCGTTCAATAAAGTCAGGTCATGTGAAATTTCGCGAAGAAAATGGGAAATATTTTATTTGGACAAAAGAAATAAAAAATCAATTAATTGAAGAAAAATTAGAGTTAACCCACAAGTTGGAACTGGAATTCATCAAAAGAAAGAATAGAGATCTAATTGAAGAGGTAAACGATTTAAAAATGTTACTAGCAGTTTATGAAAATACTCATGCCGATAAATTGCCTCCCATCCCAGAAATTGAATTATGAAAAAAATATTGATACTTATAATCTTGATTTTGACTTTAAATGCTAATTCAACAGAGTCCATGCGCCACTGTATGCTTTTACCAATAGTTGATGGCGTAGATAATAAAATGGGTTTCAAGGTTTTTGAAGAAATAGAAAATTATATAAAAGATGGAAGTTGGTGCACATATAAATCAAATTCAGAATTAATAAATATATTGGGCCAATATTCCAAAAACCTAGAAGAACATCTTGGAAATAAAGATGTCTTAAAAGTTATCGCTGACAAAACTAAGGCCGGAACAATGATAAGGGTTACCTTGCAAGTTCAGGCGGGTATAACAGAAGTTAAAGTAGAAATAATTGGTGAAAATGGTGAGGATCGATATTTTAAAGAGCAAACTCAATTAAAAAGTAACGATACATCGATGATATCACAGACCATAAAAAATTGGTTGGATGTCTATGAAAAAACGATTCCTTACGATGGAAGAATTAAAGGTGTTTTAGGTGATCAATTTACAATTGATATTGGAAAAAAATCACATATCTTTAATGGCAGTGAGATCGTAATTGAAAGACCGACTACTAAAAGACAGCATCCACTTTTAAAAGAAATTGTAGATTACCAAACTGAAAAAATTGCAGAAGCTAAAGTTTTTGATGTAAGTGATAATCAAGCTCAAGCCAAAGTTATTAGCTACGAAGGTCAGAAGAAATTACATTTAGAAGACTGGGTTAAAGTAAAAGCCAATGAACAAAAAAAGGCGATTGAGCAAATAACTTATGCTGAAAAAGAAAAAGAAGACTTTGGAAAGTTGGGAACCGTGGGGCTTTTTTTAAATATAGGTAATAGTAGTGTTACTCAAGCAGGTGTGACTGAAAAATCAATGTCGGGTTTTGTTTACGGTATTGATTTAGATACTGAAATCTGGGCCACCCGTAATTATTGGGTCGGTATTGATATTGGCAAAAAATTTGGTAAATATAATAAAGATCAAGGGACATTTTCCTCGGAATCAAATTCTACAAATAATTCATCAACGAGATTAAAGTTCGGGTACAAGTATCTACCTATGGGGTTTTTCTATGGGCCCCAGATTGACGCCTTCGTTGGATATGCAAATTATAATTACGGTCTAACTACAAATACGACTGATGGTTATACGGATACAACATTTAGTGGATTACTGGTTGGGACAAAAGGCAGTATTCCTATTCTGGAATCAACAAGATTATATATAATGTTCGATTTTTTATTAACTTCTTCTTATAAAGAAAAAGTAGTTGTATTTCGGACAGACGAATCAAGTTCAAATTATCATTTAGAATTTGGCGGGCAATATCTTTACGCGCCAAATATAACTCTTTCAGGCGGGCTCTCTGTTATGTCAAATAAGGCTAATTTCACAGGTGTTACAAAAGAAGAGCAATTCAAAGATGTTTCTGCTAAAATTGGGACGATTTTTACTTTTTAATCCAAAAAATTTTGGAGACTTAAATGAGTCGTATAAAAGTCCTTGCGGACTTAATCCTAAAACATAAGGCATTATATTATCAAGGCCGACCTGAGATCACTGATTTAGAATATGATAAATTAGAAGAAGAACTCAAGAGACTCGATCCTCAAAACTCTGCTCTGAAAATTGTTGGAAGTACCACAAGTGCTAGCGATAAAATTAAGCACGATAAAAAAATGCTCTCACTTGAGAAAACTTATGTTTTGGAAGATCTTCTTTCTTGGAAAGGATCCGAAGAGGTTTTAAGTACATTAAAACTCGATGGAGTCAGCTGTTCATTGGTATATGAAAATGGCTATTTGGCACAGGCTAAAACGCGAGGTGATGGAAATTACGGAGAGAACATAATATCCAAAGTAATGTGGATAAATTCTATTCCAAAGTCGATAACTGCAAAAAATAAAATTGAAATTCGCGGAGAACTTTTTTGTGATGAAGAAAGTTTTTTTCATTTATCCTCCGAGATGGTTACCATTGGTCAGGATAAGCCTACAAGTCAGCGCAATATAGTTGCAGGCCTAATGGGAAGAAAAGATAACTT
>JAURXW010000287.1 GCA_030654205.1 Bacteriovorax sp. | reverse complement strand
ATGAAAAGGGGAGGAAAAGTAGTGATTATAAGTAAAAATGGCCATCGTTTTTAAGCGATGGCCGGTTATAATTTCTTTGAGATTTAATTGCTCAGTTGGCTATCAAGCTAGTGTTTTAGAGTGGGTTCAGTAAGCCTGCATCTTTAATGATCGCTCCAATTTTTTCATATGATTCAAGTTCACGATCATATATCCATCTATAAACTGAGCCTGTTGATATAATTCTCTTTGCTTCTTCTTGGCCTAACAATTTTTTTATAGAGTCATATTCAAGCCAACAAACAACTAAGTGCAAATAAGTAGACTCTAAATCATCTGCCATTTCATTCTTATTAGAGGGAAGCTGCTCCTTTGGATATAGTTTCATCAACATTATCTTTGCTTTTTCTAGCTCAACTGGAAATTGCGCTAGGTAAGCATGATACTCTTCATGAATGAGGGTACTTAGTAATCTATTTTTATCCGCGGTGTAATCTGTGCTTCTTGATTCTGCAAAAAAATAAATACTCGGTTCTTTGGCAGGACTGAAGGGCCTACCACTTTTCAAAACTAAAAGGTTGCGTCGAAAACGTAATTTACTTAAATCATATTTCGAAATTAAATCTTCTATCATCGATTGAAGTTTTATACTTTTGAGATCATCTTCTAAGCGAATGATCCTGAATTCTTTTACTTCTACGGCGTACGATGGTTGTCTCAAATAATTTGAGCTACAAGCCGAAAGGAATGATGAAATAATAAAAATAATTAAGATTCGCATAGCTGAGTTTAATTCTATGTCATTTAGTCTGTCTACATACGTAATATCAGCGGAACACTTGAAATTACACTTAGTCTTTACCTTTTAGTGCAAAACCAATAAAAAGGCCCAAATTTTCGTTGGGCCGTGAGCTTACTCTATATTTTGATGATCAAAGTTTTTATCGGTTCCTAGTGCTATTTAATTATTACAAATTGAGCTGACGATCTTTCATTAAACTTTACAAGAAGATCCGAAAGAAAATTACTTGTCACACTCATCTCGCTTTTTGCAATATCGAGGTTTCTTGGATTTAAAAAAACTATATTGCTAAGTACTTCTTTATCAAGATGTAAGTTAAATGTGTTAGGAGTCTTAAATGCTTCATAGGCAGTTACAGAACCTCTTCCTTGAAACGTATGCTCTAAGCAATCCTTTCCGTAATTTCTCTGCCCTTCACTATATAATAATGTATCGCTAGCGTATACGAATTCAGAAAGATTATAAAGTCTTAAATACTCTACAAGAATTAGATCATTTTCTGTGCTCGTAATAAAATTTATATTTGAGCTGTCTTTTACTTTTTTTCTGAAATCATCTATTACATTAACAAAACTATTAGGAGCATTGTAACCATCCCAAGTTTTATCTTTTATTGAAAACTGCATTGTTGATATAATTTGCTCTAAAAACTTATTTGCTTTCGCAAGCATTTCTTGCTTATTTTTAAAACTCTCTTTTGCATATGTATTCACAACATCATTTTGTAACTGGATAGCCTCTACTTCATTGAATCCAGCGAGATGGCTTAGCTCATGAGCAATTAAACCAAAAGTTTCTGCTTCATAATTTTGTTGATTTAATTTTCCTGCCATTGAATATGTGCTGATACAAATAGCATTCTCAGATTGAGCATAGATACTTCCATCTTTATGATTGCCTTCGTGATCGCTACATAATTGATTACTTCTTATTTCAATTGCAACGGTATCCAGAAGAGTAAAAATTTTGGGATACAATTTTTGATATTCAGGCTTAGTTGATGCAAGTAACTTTTCATTTCCAATAAAAAATCCACTTAATGCAACCTTTGCATCACTCACTATAACTGATTCTATTTCTTCAGAAGTCACAGGCTGGGCAATGAAAGTATTTCCTCCGCCACCATCAACACCACCTTGAAGGTTGCTTTGAGTAAACTGAGGGGGAGTACAGCTAGAAGCAATTAGAACTACCCCAATGATAAGAGTTTGAAATTTCATTTAATACCTCGATAATTGTTAGTTAATTTCATAGGTAATTCTTCTCACTTCTTAAATTAAAGCTCTACATCTTTAATATTAATTGTTAATCTAAAAGTTAGCAAAATTGCTATCATTGTTATTTTAAAATGAGGTTATAGATGTCTGTATTCGAGTATCATGAGTACAAGAAATATGTAAATGACTGGATAAATACTCAGCCTAAAAATGGTCATGGTCAGCTCCGAAAACTTTCACAATTTCTAGGTATTAACTCAGTTGTTATGAGTCAGGTCTTTAGAGCTGATCGTGATTTAACTCTTGAACAAGCACTGAGTGTGACTCAATTCATTGGTTTATCTAGTATGGAGAGGGATTATTTTCTATTACTCGTCCAAAAAGAACGTGCTGGCACAAATGATCTTCGCAAGGTTTTTGAGAAGCAACTCGATATTTTAAGAGCTTCTTCTCAAGCACTAAAAAATCGTATCAAGCATGAAGAATTTACAAATGAAGATCGTGCGCGTTTTTATTCTCATTGGTATTATAGTGCTATTCGATTAGGAGTCTCCATTCCTGAATATGGCCAATTATCAAAAATAGCGGAGCACTTAAATATTGAGCGCTCTCTAGTGGCCTCTGTTATTGAATTTTTACTTAAAAATAAATTGATAATAGAAAAAAAGAACAAATTAGATATGGGTCCCCAGGTCACTCACATTGGTCATGATTCTCCTTTTGTAAATCGGCATCACTCCAATTGGCGCTTGCAGGGACTACAAGCAATGGAGAAATCCTACGGAGAAAATTTATTTTATACAGGGCCAATGGCCATTTCTCAAAAGGCCAGCGAAGAGATATGAAAAAGCTTAATTGATTTAATCGAAAAAACGACCAAAAAAGCTTCGCAATCAGAATCAGAAGTTTTGCATTGTTTAAATCTCGATTGGTTTAAAATTGGAACCTAATGGCTACGCAAACTGATTTTGAATGGGTTCTCTTCGTCTTTTATTACGAACTATTAATGACTTGAATAACAATTACCTGGAATATTTTCCCTCTTGTAAATACGTACGGAAAAGCGTAATATTGATACATGGGAATACCAAAAATTACAAAACAGACAGACCTAAGAGACAACTTGTACAAAACTCTCGAAGAGGTGGCCACTGGTGGTCCTCCTCATCTGGTACCTACTAAGAATGGAGAAGTAATCATTATTTCTCGCCAAGAATATGATTCAATACTTCTTGAAAAAGAATTTTTACAAGAATTCCAAAATCCAATTAAGTTTGAAGAACTAACTGAGGCATCAGAAGTTTTCAAAAAACTTGATAAGAAGTTTGGCTTCAAGAAGTGAAAGTTTACTTTTCCAAAAAAGCAGAAGCAGGATTAGATATAATTTTTACTCATGTGGTAGAAAATTTTACTTTTGAAAAAGCACAAATAATTAGAAATGAATTGGCGTCTTCCATTTTGAAGCTTGGTGAATTTCCTGAGCTTGGAAGTAAATTGGCCGGTCAATCTGATAAACGAGTGCTTATCGTTGATGGAAATGCGATTCTTTACGTTATTGTGCTAACGAAAGAGCCATACATTATTATTCGAAATATAAAACCGCGAAGAACAGAATAAATCAATAAAATTTCATATACACCAAGGGCCCGAGACTTTAAAAATCTCTGGTTTTTTTTATTTTATCAAGTCGGCAGCAGCAACGGCCTTCCCCATTTTGAAGCCTGTGATTCTTTTATTAATTGCAGTTGCGCCACTCTTACAAACTTTAGAACTTTTGGAAGTTGTCCTGTCGACACTGATAAAACAACCGAAATTGAAATTAATTTATCGATACCCATCATGACCCCTTCTTTTTCCTTTCTCCAAGCTCTTGCTCACGAAGGCTTGCTTTAATAGACGTCTGCCCAACCTTAAAATGTTTTGCCAGTTTCTTGATCGTACATCCCTCTGTGTAACGAAGAGTTGCGAGCTTCTTCTGATCTACGTTGATCGTTTTCCGTTTCCATTGAACCAAATGTGATCTTATTACATTCATTGGGAGTTCGACTACGTTAGCGCAGGCTCTACCATTAGAAACAATAGACGCACCACTTATCATTAACATGTCGCTTGTCACTTCACACAGGGAATTAAAGAAGGACAGAATCGCGTGGTAGGTACAAGTCAGATACGATTTTTGGAAGCGTCTAAAAACTATACGGCCGAATAACTTTTGAGACAACGAGACTCACCTCTCAAGACCTTACGCCTCTTTTTTTGGTCTACCAATTGCTATATATAAATCACTGATTTCTATTTTTAAAGGATTGTGTATGAAAAACTGGATGATCGCGGCCAATCTATTTTTACTACTTATTGTAGGCTGCTCTAAGAGTGAATCCATCCCAGGAGATCACGGTGCGATTTCAGCGCTTGAAAATAAAAGTTTTTTTGAAGAAGTGGGGGCTGTCAAACCTTACCGCACGAATAATCCTGACACAGCTAAAATGAATGAATGTATATATGCTGATACTAATGAAAAATCATGTACCGTTTCAAGCCTTCCTTTAATAGGTTTGAGCAAAAATCAAATTACGGTTGATGATATATTAGACCGCACATTTATCTCGCAAGATTTTTTAGGAGAAACTTTTAAACAAGTTTTACTTCGACTGAATCCAGAAATATTACAAATGTTTGGAGCAGTCAGTGCCGTGGTTATCTCGGATAAAGTGAATCCTTCATTTTATTATTCAGTCACAGGAACAATTTATTTAAGTGGACGTTATTTCTGGAGAAATGCAGAGGAGTTAAAGCTGCTTAATCAAGTAAAAGACTTCCGAGCAGAAATGGGGCTGCCACTACAATTTGCATTTAATCATGATTATATTATCAATGGAAAATCAATCACCAGCAGGGCCGATAGAAATACTCAAACCTATGATGAAATGGCCATTGTAACAGCTAGATTATTATTTCATGAACTCACCCATGCCAATGATTATTTCCCAAGAAGATTTTATAAAAGTAGCAATATAGACATTTCTAAAACATATCAAAAAATTGCCCATGACCGATTTGTTACTTTGCAACTGGCTTCAGACCAAGAAGTATCCAAAGTTAGTTCTGCTAAATTATCCCATATTGGCCAAATTCTTTTTCAAGGAGCAAAGGCCAGTGCAGAAGATAGCTCAATACTTGCTGATGACATTATTTCTGAATTTAAAAACGATGTCGCAAGTGATTCTTATGCCTATTCGAACTCGAAAGAGGATTATGCCATGCTCGCAGAAGAAGCATTGATGCTTCACTATTATAATATTTCAAGATACACCTTTATTATAAAATATCCCGAAGCATACTTTACCCCTCCACAAGATTTTTCTTATCCAATTGTTTGGGGAGAAAAAAGCAGAGTACTTGAGCCTAATATTAAACCTCGTGCTTATTTAGCCGTTGAAAATGATTTAGGTTTGGACATCGGTAAAAAGGTAAGAGCAAAACTAGATCCACTTTCACCTGTGGATATTCCAGCGAATACTAATTGGGATGACCTTTATAAACTTTAGTTTATGGCCATATATCTAGTTAAAATGACAATGATATTTACGAGTATAGCAATTGCAACTACAGCAATAAGTTTAATTTTTTTTAATCGAGTTTAATTATGAAATTTCAATTAATTTTAATATTGTCAATATTTTCTACTTCATCTTATTCAATGGAAAATGTGAAGCCCACATCTTCAGCTTCTGAAGTAAGTGTTGCTGATTTCAATTCATTATTTTCTACAATTATTTATGAAAAAGTATTAAGTTATCTCTCAGCTTTTCTTGGATAGTCGATTGCCTTCGTGTTATAAGAATCCCAAAGTAAATTTTTCTTCAAAATAATTATAAAAATAAAAAAACCTATCTATTTTAAACCTGGGTCATTTTTATTTCTAGAGTGTAAACAATCCTTTAATACAATCTACGCGACTTTCAGATCAACTGCTCCAGTAAATCTTTTATAACCATTGGCCCAATTTAAACTCCATCAGACATCTGAAAATCTAATATCATTTGATGCTGGAAAACTTGTTTTATTATTTGAACTTTTTACATCTTCATTTTTTCTGGGTATCGCATTTTTTATATTCTTTTTAACTGAAGGAATAACTTGAGCAACATTCGACTTGCGCTTTTCAGCTTCGCCCATATTTACTGGATTAGCACTAATTGATTCATTCCCTTTATTTCCATCTACAGTTTGTACTAAATTTGATACTAAGTTATTAAGTACAATTGCTTGTTGTGATAAATTAGCAGCTGAGTTTGCCGAGTCTGCAGAGTTTGCAGTATTTTCCTGTGTCACTTGATCGAGCTGAGCAATCGCTTTTGTAATTTCTTGAACACCTTGCGCCTGCTCCTGACTAGCGGTAGAAATTTCTGAAATCATTTTAGACACAGTCGCGACTGAGTTAACAATTTCACTCAATACTAACTCGCACTCATTGGCCACTCGAGTTCCTGCATCAATTTTTTCTTTGCCAGTAAAAACCAATTTGCCCATTTTTTCTTTAGAGTTTTTAACAATGTCTTCTACAGACTTAGTACTACTGGCGAGCATATTGGTAATTTCAAGAGCAGCAGCTCCACTCATCGAAGCCAGGTTCCCTACCTCTTCGGCCACAACTGCAAATCCTTTTCCTTGGTCTCCTGCTCTTGCAGCTTCAACTGAAGCGTTAAAAGAGAGAAGTTTTGTTTGGAAAACAATATCGTTAATTACCTTTGTTTTAGATCCTATTTCATTAATAATTTTTACAATATTTTCAATTTCTTTATTGGTCTCATCAATTTGATTCATAATTCCAGCGTTACTAGTATCAATTTCTCCAATAGCATTGATCATATGGTCCACAACTTTTTTCCCTCTCTCTGCCGTAATTAAACTCTGCTCTGAAATTAGAGAAGACTGTCTAGCATTTTCAGTGTTTGCAGATATCATCGAATTAATTTCTTCTATTGAGGAAGAGGTTTCTTGTAGAGAAGCCGCTTGTTCAGTGGTTGCTTGAGACAACTCTTCCGAAGATGAAGCGATTTGATTAGATGCCGAGGCCACCTCATCAGCACTTCCTCTTAAACTTTGTACTGTTAATTTAATTGTTTCAGATAATTTTGTTGCAAAAATAATACTTACAACTAAACCAGTGATAGCACCTATTAATGATATTGAAAAAACTAAGGTTTTTGTTTGATCTGTAATATTTTTTGATTCAATCGTAAATTTTTTAAGGTTGGCTTCATGAAAAGATAATAGCCCCAAAAATACTTTTGTATATTCTGCTGCGGCTTTCGGACAATCTTCAAAAAAGATTTTCATCATGGCTTCATGATCTTCAGGCTTACCTGTTTTATATAATGAAATAGCTTTTTCTCCAATTCCTCGAAAGTGCATCCACTCTGAGTTTAACGAATCATATTGCTCTTTTTCACCAGGAGCGAAAGAAAGTGCACCATAGGCTTTATTTTCTTCTTCATATTTTTCTATTGCTTCCTTGGCGCTTGCAATTGCGGCATCTGCATCTTTTTTACTAACCCCTGTTAATCCCAAGGTTCGTACTTGAATACGCACTTTTCTGTAATTTAATCCCATTGAATTAATGATTTCTAAGTTAGGAATAACACCGTAGGTGACTCGTGTATTGGATTCTTCCACATTGCAAAGACCTCGATACGCAACGATACTTATCAACAAACTTAAAAGGGCCATAAAGCCAAACATCGTTAGTAATTTCACCTTTAAACTTAAATTATGCATAACTTTGCTCCTTTTTGTTTACTAATCGGCAAAAAGCGAGAATTCTTTAGATTATGTCCCAATTGTTAAAAATAACTAAATTTTATATTTTTATACGTAATAACAGAGTGTTAACTCTATCCCTTTGAGGGAATGGCTCTATTTATAGATAAAAAAATGCCTAATTTTTGAGTAAGAAAGGCTTAATCGACCCGTTTAAAGATATACCCTTTTCCGTAAACAGATTGGATAGTAAAAGGAGTTTCAGATAATTTTGTTCGAATCGCTAAGATGTGGGGATCAATAAGTCTTGGAGAAACAGCTTGTTTTTCCCAAACAAACTCTAAAATATCGGCGCGGGTCACTAATTGGTCTCCATGATCAACTAACAACTGCAAAAGCTTAAATTCAATAAAACTTAAAGTAATTTTCTTCTTACCAATTTGAATATTTCGAGATTTTGAATCAAGTCGTAAATCTTTAAATGATTTACTATTTTGAATAGCAGGATTTATATTTTTTAGACTTTCATCCGCTCGTTGTAATTTTCGATGAACTCGTGCCAAAAGCTCTGCACGATTAAATGGCTTGGTAAGGTAGTCATCTGCACCCAGTTCAAAAAGCCTAGTTCTATCCTCAATATTATTAAATCCAGAAACAACAATGATCGGAATATGAGCAAATTCACTTTCCTCTCTAAAAGTTTTGCAGAATTGAAAACCATCCATTTCTGGCATCTTAATATCAACGACTATTATATCTGGAGGGCCCCTGAAAGCTTTTTTCACTCCATCAATACCATTTTTGGCCAGTTCCAAATCGTAAATATCATTAAAGATATTCATATAAATATCTCTCATATCTTCATCATCTTCAATGACAAGAATTTTCATTTTCTTCATAATTCAATTTTATGATATTTTAAGAATCAAATCTACTTATTTTTAACACGCACTTTTGGTAGAGTAATTAAAAAGCTAGTATTATTAGACTGAGTATCCAAAACAAAGCTTCCTTTGTGATATTCAATAATTCCTTTTGAAATACTCAGACCAAGTCCCGTCCCTCTTCCTACCTCTTTAGTCGTAAAAAATGGTTCCATAATTTTTTCAGCAATTTGAGGCTCCATTCCTGTACCACTATCAGTAATTGAAATTTCAATCAAATGCTCTTTGTCTTTTATCTTAACTGCAATCCATTTTTCAGCTTTTGTTTCAATGGCATCAGCGGCGTTATTAAGTAAGTTAAGTAAGACTTGTGAAATTTGAACGGGCATACATTCAAGGTAAAAATTTTCACCTTCAAATGTCTCAGAATAGTTAATTTTTTTTGATTTAAATTTTTGCAAACAAAATGCAGTTGTATCTTCTAAGATTGTGACGAGTGAAGCTTTTGTAAAATTATCACTTGGTCTTTCATGGGAAAAAAACTGCAATCCTGTAATAATTTTTTCAATGCGAGTATTCATTTTTTGATTTTTTGATAATAGGGAAATCAATTGCTGCTTTTCAAGTGTATCGCTATCAAGTAACTCCAAAGCCGTGCTTGTATTAAAATTAATTACACATAAAGGATTATTAATCTCGTGGGCAATTCCCCCGGCCATCTCTCCCAGAGAAATCATTTTAGAATTCTGGATGAGTTTTTGATACATAACTTCTTTTTCTTTCTCAATTTTTTTTAAATTATTTATATCTGTCACTAAAACTGAAAATCCTTGAACAACGCCTTCAACTATATCTGGAATGTATTCGGCTTGAGTGAATCTTTTTTCATTGTTTGGTAACGAAATCTCTCTCTCAAAGCTTTGACGAACACCCGCAAGAGCACCTTCGATATAGACTAAATTTTTTTCATATAAGTCATCGCCAATAACATCTTTTATATGTTTATTGTAAATTTCCTTTTCAGATTTATTAAAAAAATTTAAATACAAGGCATTGCTGTATTTATTTTTTAAATCTTTGTCCCAATACCCCACCATACAGGGAATAATATCCAAAATTCTTTTTAAGCTGTTTTCATTTTCCATATTTTCACCTTTAAAGCTTAAATTATACCACAGAGTGAAAAATTAAATACGTCTCGAAGAAGACGACCAATTCTATCTGATAATTGGAAGTGCTAACTAATAAAATATTTTAATGATAGTATCAATATTAATTTTTAATTTAGTCTTCCGATGAGCTTTGAAACCTTAACTTTAACCCTTAAAATGGATCACTTAAAGAATGGCCCGAAGTAAAATGGGCGGCCTCAACAATGGGTGAATGGGATTTGGTTCTTTGGGTGGATGTAAAAACTCCTGAGGAGTTAGAAAAATTTGTCTACGAAAAACTATGGGCCAAGAACTGGGTTGCCGATACAAAATCTACCTGGACTAAAGAAATTTGGAACACCTGGGCGAAATCAGCTTAGATTATTTATAGATCTAAGCTGTTTAACAAAAATTTTTTTCATATATTTTGAAGAGCTAAGCTTCAGAATTCGCATCATTTTGCTCTGGAGCATCGTAGCTCTTTTGAGCTCCCAGCATTTTTCTTAAACTTTGAATTGAAACTCTTAATTTATGAGATTGATCTTTTAAATTTTCAGCAGCTTCTTTCGATCTAGTCGACATATCAACTGAATTATTTGTATCGTCATTTAAAAGTTTAAGGGCCTTATTAACCTCTTCAACACCTGTGGATTGTTCTTTGATAGCAACTGATATTTGGTTTATTGAACCATCTTGATCATTTACACAATTAATTATCTCATTTAATTCCTTTAAGCACTCTAAAGCTACTACATTACCATTTTCAACCTTATCGCGTCCCCTACTAACGATTAAACCGATATTTTTTGTCGTTGTTTCTGCGATCGTGCGGACTTGATTTTGGGAATCTGTTAGCATTTGATTAATATCACTTGAAGCTTGCCCTGACATTCTAGCAAGGTTCCCTACTTCTTCGGCAACAACAGCAAAACCTTTTCCACTTTCGCCTGCACGTGCGGCTTCTACTGCAGCATTAAAAGATAAAAGCTTCGTTTGAAAAACAATATCGTTTATGATGTCGGTTTTTTTAGCAATTTGAGCAATGACATCAATTATTTTTTTAATTTCTTCTCCATTTTCAATAACGTTGTTATGAATATCATCATAACTTGATGAGATTTCTTTCATTTCAACAATCATTCTATCAACAGTTTTTTTACCCGATTCGGCCGAAGTTTTGGTCACACCAGAAAGATGATAGGCGTGAGTTGCAGATTGATCATTGTTTTTAATCGTGGCAGAAATCTCATCCATTGCTGTCACACTTTCAGTAATACTCGAAACCTGACTATCAACCGATGCTGTAAGGCTTCGGCTTACTAAATTCATTTTCTGTGAAGAGTTTTGCAAATCATGAACTGTTTGAGAAAGAGATTCAACAGTACTATTAATACTTTTCATAATATTTTTAACAAGAATATGGCACGCAACTAATGACACACCAAAAATCAATAAAAGGACGATCCTGATTTGATTAATAAATCCAGACATCGTGGCCTTAACATCCTCGACATACATCCCAGAGCCAATAATCCATCCCCATGGTTCATATAATTTTATAAATGATGTTTTTTCTTTTGATTCTTTTTCTTCAGGCTTAGGCCATAAATAATTATAAGTTCCCTCTCCATGATTTTTTTGCACAAGATTTATCATATCAGTAAAAATTGAATTTCCGTTTGGATCTTTGATCGCTGAGACATCAGTACCATTAAGTGCATTTTTAATTGGATGAATAATCATTATATTTTTTAAATTGTGGATCCAAAAATAATTACCACCATTTAAACGAATATTTTGAATTTGATTTAATACTTCTTTTTTGGCTTGATCTTCACTCATCTCTTTTGCCAAAACTTTTTTTCCATAATTATCAATTACAGAATAGATCGTTCGTACTGAAGATTCTGGAACTTTCTCTATCATTTGAGTTTGGAATTTATTTATTACAAAAAAATTTACATATAAATATATTAATAACGAAAGACCGCTCAGAATACCCATAAATTTTGTGTATAAACTCAAACAATTACTCCTGGAGAATTTAGATGTGAATCGGATTAAAACCCTATTTCTTTAGTAAACTTTATGAATGGGAGTTAAATAGTGTAATTATGCCGATTTTTTTAAATGGAGATAGTAACTATTTTATTTAGATATTGAATTTTCATTACATTGCCGTTTTTTTAATTTGGAGAATTTCTAATACTTTCTAACATTTTTTAATATCCTATAAATTTAAAAGACAGAGAATAAAAAAATTTTTATTCTCTGTCTATATCACCTAATCTGACAAATATACTCAGGATAAGAATATGAAAAAAACCTTACTACTAGCTTGTTTGACAACTGCTCTAATCACAATATTAAGCAATAATCTTTTGGCTTGCGATATCCACGGACGCACAGGTTTCCTATTAACAAATAAACTGAGTATTCCTGTAGACCAAAAAAGCACAGGAGGTCTTAGCGAAGTTCAGTTTAATCAAGTTATGGATAAAATGGTCTCCTTATATTCTGGAATGGTCGCAACTAGTGGAGCAAAATTTGTTTTGGAAAGACGTTGGACAGACCCTACAGTCAATGCAGTTGCTGACCAAGATACTCCGGGGGTCTTCACAATTACTATGTATGGAGGTTTGGCCCGCCATCCGGAAGTTACGCCCGACGCTATGGCCCTAGTGGCCTGTCATGAACTTGGGCATCACTTAGGTGGGGCGCCCAAGAAAGCAGCAACAGGCAAATGGGCCTCAAACGAAGGCCAAGCTGACTACTGGGGAACAATGAAATGTCTTCGTCATTACTTTGATGGTGACAACCAGGAAGCAGCACTAAAAAATTTATATGTTCCAACCATTGTAAGTACAAAATGTAATTTACAATATTCCAATAGCGAAGAACAATTAGTTTGCCAAAGAATGGCAATGGCCGGAGCTTCAATTGGAAAACTCTTTAATGCAATCTCAAAAGATAGCGTTATTTCAAGCTTTACAACTCCTGATAATACGGTTGTTTCACGAACCTTTAATGATCATCCAAAAACTCAATGCCGATTGGACACTTTTCTTCAAGCCTCTTTATGTGATCATACAATTGCAGAAGCCGTTTCCGAAACAGATGTAAACATTGGAGTTTGTTCGTTAAAAAATGGGGACAAGATTGGCAACCGTCCTACTTGTTGGTTTAAACAATAATTCGGGAGATATATTTTGAAAAAAATAATTTTAATCTTATCTTCACTTATTTGCACAACGTCTTTTGCCAACTTAACTTGTGATATAAAGTCGCTTCACACAGGTGAAATAATTGAAACACAACAAATTTCTCCTTGCAGGTTTCGGCATGGATCAATCTAGCGGACTAATGGGCTATATGGCCGCAATTTATGATAGCTCTACAGATACTCCTAAAGATCCTGGTGCCGTGCTAGTAGTAGGCTCATTTGGAAATTATATTGATCAAAGGTTTTCAATTCAAGACCCTAGTTTGGATCTTGAAGTCAGCTGTATTGCTCATTAATTAAAAAAATTACGATTGAGAAATAATAACTAAGCTTGCCACCAGTAGCGACAGTGAGGGAAGCATTTTTGAAAATGGATTTTTTATTTTGAAATGAGTCAACAAGGCCGCAAGCATAAGCACTGCAATCCCACTTGCTCCAACCTTAGCAACTTGCTCTGAATGATTCAAAAGCATGATCGCACAAGATATTTTCAATATTCCAACGATATCTCTTAACCACTGAGGGTACCCGTAACTTTTAAACTCTTCTACAATATTTGCATATCTTATAACCCAAACAAAAAGAATCGAGCTGAAGACAATAATTTTTAAAACATCTGGAAGAATACTCATCATGATATGCGCCTTTATTTATTTTTTAAAAGAATAACGTTCATTTTCCTCTTCAACAACAATTAATATGCTATTAATTAGTAATGAATCAAATTATTGTCCTTGCCTCGGGTATCGTTTTTATTTTTTATGGTCTGCTTTGCCTGATAACTAATCATATGAAGGTAGAATTTGAACGCTACCAGCTAGCTCGCTTTAGAAGGACAATTGGTGTTTTAGAGCTCCTCGGAGGAATAGGTCTGTTGGGTGGGCTTTATTATCCATTGCTTTTAATAATTGCTTCGGCCGGGCTCACAGTGCTTATGCTACTTGGCACTTTAATTAGAATAAAAACCAAAGATCCAGTATGGGAAATCATCCCTGCCTTTTCATTGATGTTGCTTAATGCTTATATTCTCACTCGAGTGATCTATTTTTAACTCAAACATCTTCAAATCTTTTATCATCATTTGAAGGCAGCGCCCCCGTTGCCACATCATTCTTGGGTATTTTTTTAGGAATATGTTCATGGATATTACTTACTCGAACTTTATTACTTTTAGTTTTTTCTGATAATTTATTTACTTTTTTAACATGATTATTTACAGCTTTGTTTGCAGCAGAAATAACCGCTCCACCTTCAACAGTACTAACTAATTTTTGAACTAAAGAATTTAACAAATCGGCTTGATTCGAAAGTGTACCGGCCGCATTAGCTGACTCTGAAGAATTGGCGGTATTTTGTTGAGTGACTTGATCAAGCTGAGCAATCGCTTTGGTTATTTCTTGCACACCTTGAGCTTGTTCTTGACTAGCCGAAGAAATTTCATCAACTAACTTGGAGACACTGGCAACCGAGGAAACAATTTCATTTAATACTTCTTCGCATTCATGAGCAACACGAGTTCCGGTTTCTACATTTTTTTTGCCTGTTAATATAAGTTTACCAATTTTATCTTTTGAATCTCTGACTATTCCTTCCACGGCTTTGATGCTGCCATCTAGCATATTCGAAATTTCTAGAGCTGCTGCCCCACTCATAGCTGCCAAGTTTCCAACCTCTTCTGCTACAACCGCAAAACCCTTACCTTGCTCTCCTGCTCGAGCGGCCTCAACTGAAGCATTAAAAGACAAAAGTTTAGTTTGAAAAACAATATCGTTAATCACTTTTGTTTTTGTACCTATTTCATTTATAATTTTTACAATATTTTCAATTTCTTTATTAGTTTCATCAATTTGATTCATTATGCCAGTGTTGCTAATATTGATGTCACCTATCGCCGTAATCATATGATCAACAACAGTCTTTCCTCTTTCAGCAGTACTTAAACTCCGTGCAGATACAGCAGAGGATTGTTTAGCATTTTCAGTATTGGCATTAATCATTGAACTAATTTCTTCAATTGAAGATGATGTCTCTTGCAAAGAAGCAGCTTGCTCGGTTGTTGCCTGAGAAAGCTCTTCCGACGCAGCAGCTATTTGTGAAGCCGCAGAACTTACATGTGTACTTGAATTATTAAGTTCATTCGAAAGAGTCGAGAGTGTTTTTACTAGCTGGCCTGCGATAAAAATACTTAGTCCAAAGCAGAGAATTACTGCGATAAGCACAACCATGATAGAAATAATTTTAGCCTTTTCGGCATAATCAAGTGATTCAGTCACAATTTTATTATTAACTTCTGTGGTTAAAGTCTGCAATAGTTCAAGGTCTTCCGTCACTGCGGCCACAGGCGGGCGAAGTTTACTCACAATGAGTAATTTAGCCTTCTCTGTTACGTTTGGTTCGTTTTTGTCTAATAAAGAAAGTATTTCCTCATAAATTTTTTTTGCCAAATCCCAATCAGGAGCAAATTGTTGATTATATATTTCCTGGGCCTTAATTGATCTAGGAAAAGCCAGATAGGCCTGAATCGCCTTGTTGGTTTCTTTGATTTCATTTCTGGTTTTTTCAACAAATTTTGTTCGCTCTTTTATGTCTGCCTCATAGGCATTCGCCGTCCATAACCACCGAGCGGAAGCATGAATTCCTTTTTCTATATTACCTTGATACAAAATAATTTTTGCCCGCTGATTGTAAGCAATTTGTAATTTATCTGCCAGAGAATTAACGGAAATAAAACCGGTAATTCCAACTATTAAAAGTGAAATCATTGCGACTGTGCTGACAAGAAGTAACTTTGCTCGAATTCCTGAAAACCATTTTTTCAAAATGCGCCTACCAATTTTATGTTGAGTACACTTTAACACTACAAGCTCCACAAAATAGAGCAAGCTGTGAGATATTGCCTTAACTTACGTTTAATTTTAATGATATTAAGAAGCTTTTTGATCAAGTGTAATTGCATCTTCACAATTAAAAATTTTACCCATATTGAGCAGTAAAATAATTCGCTTATCTTTATTTGCAATTCCTAAAATAAAATTTGTTTCAATCTTTTGCTCAACATTTGGAGCAGGATTAATCTCATCTTGGTTAAAACCAATGACGCTGTCGATAGAATCAACAATCACACCGATTGAAAAATGACTAAAATCTAAAATAACAATACTGGACTCATTAGATTGTAGTGATGAAGCGAGTTTAAGTTTTAAACGCAAATCCATAATCGCAACAATCTCTCCCCTTATATTTAAAATTCCTTTAAAATATAATGCTGATTGTGGGATGAATGTAGTTTCTCGCAAGGCCATAACTTCCCTAACCTGAAGCAAAGGAATTCCATATTCTTTGTCGAGAAGTTTAAAGACCAAAAAGCGACTTGAGACTAAATTGTCATTTTTACGTTTGTCTTGAAAGTCCTCATTCTCCATATAATCTCTTTTTGTAAATTGATGCAGAAACAGCTTTCGTTAATATTCTACATCCTTTAAATAATTTTTAAGAAAGATTGAACTTACCAAATGAAAACGGATACTTAAAAACAACGATAAACTGAAACAATTTAACTTAGCCTCTTTTGAATGATCCAAATTTTTGGCACCTTATATTTCTAAATAATTCACTCCATATGTCCGATAATATAAATGTAGTAATTAAGCCAGGAGCAAATTAAGGGTGGCTTTTCTTAAAAATAAGTTTTTTTTATTCACACTCATTTTAGTGCTATGGAGTATTAGTGGCTGCTCCTCTCAAAAATTTTCCACTCGTGATATTACTCCTGATGAAACTTCATACCTAACAGCTCAAAGTAGCTTAAGAACTCCAGCAAATTGGGTTAATAGTTGTTTCGAAGATTTAAAAAGTATTTTTAAAGAAACAAAAGCTATCCAGGTGACACAGTTACCTGAACTGGCATTGCTCAATCCTGAAACAAAAAAATTTCCCAATGGAAAAAAATACATTCAATATACCGCCAATATAAATGCAATGAAAAATTATCCTGAATACGATACTTTTTTAAAAACAACTGCTGAAATTATTTTTGAGCCAGCGGACCCTTTTGGACATATTAGGCTTCGGATTGGAGAAAAAACTTACTCTTTTAATTTCATTAAATCCACATCCATAAATCAATTCACTCCCGTAATGAAGAACAGTAATATAAGTGACATGCCAAGCTCTACTGGGTTTGTATTTTCAGTAGAAAAACAAAAGATTGAAATGCTTGAAAGTGAAATAGAAGCTTTTTATAATTCTTCAGCTTCAAATAATGTTCCACCTTTTGATGCCTACTCACCACTTTTAAAAATTGTTGAATTTGGCGATGGGGCTGAAAAAAAATTAAAATTTGAAACAACATCGCCGAAGTATGGAAATGATAAAGAATTAAAAGGAAAAATAGTTCAAGAGGGTAAGCTTTATTTCATTGATACCGAAGATGGTATAAAATTACCGCTCATAAAAAAAGGAAATGACTTTTATCTTCAAAGTTATTCCTGTTCATCCTCTGCTCAATATATACTTCAACATTTTTTTGACATAGATCTAACTTACGCGAACTCAGCTAAATCTCTCAATCAATCCCTTTTAAAGGGTAATATTAACGGGTCAATTTCACCAGTAGCGATTATAAAATACTATGAAAATTAAAAAATTAAACCTCATTACATTTTCGGCAGTACTCATCATTTCAGCCTGTGCAAATAACCAAAATCAATACACGCCACAGACATATCGAGATTCATACGAAGCTTCATATAATCCAGTTGACACGACAAGAACTCCTTCTAGCTTGCAAGATTGTTTTAATAACGTATTAAGTTTTTTTAAGAAAAAAAGACTAGATCCAGTTACTGATTTAGAAGTACCCCATTCCGAAATTATCCTAAAAAATATCTCAGAAAGTATGGCCCTCAGTCCAACTCGCTACCCAAAGGGGTTCGAAGAAATCAAAGGAAGCCAAATCCAATACGGATTTGAATCAGAGTATCTCCATGAGGAGACTGAAGCATTTTTTCTTAATTACATGCCTGACTTGAGTATTTATAACGGAACTAAAGAGAGCTGGCTTTCTTTAAAAACTGATGAGAGATTAAAATTTATTGACAAGAATAATGAAAAGATTTTCCCTTATAGAGAAAAAGGGAAAATGATAAAAATCTCAAATGATCCAGAATTGGCGACTGCTCTTCCTGATTCATTTGTATACGATGCTGGTCATTTTGAAATCGTTCTTGACCCAATGGATTCGGCAGAAGAAATGATTAATAAAATAAAAATTATCAACAAACATTTTGGTATAGGATCTATGCAAGTTACGATTTCTAATCCAATCGATAAAAATCTTTTAAAAGAAAAAAACTATAGAAACGAATTTAAATCGGAAATCTTGGGTTACTACAATTTCATGAACGATTTTGACACCATCAATAAACTTGGCTCAGGCTATGAAAGATACTTAATTGATCAAAATGCTGAAACAATTAAAAGTTTTAATCATCCATGGCTTGGACCAATGACAAAATTCAAGCATGATCGTTTACAACAATTAATAGAGAATATAGCTGATCAAAAGAAATTTAGTGAGCAAGAACTAAAAGATATCTCATATATGGTTGTCTCCCATAAATTTATAGGAGGTCTATCCTTTAGACCGGATGTGGCCTATAAAAAAGGTCGAATAGCAAGTGAGGTTCGGGATTGTCATCAGAATTTAAAATGTATCGAAAATAGAATTATTCGAGAAACTTATTTTCTAATGAAAGGTAAAGAAAATTTTCATAACTTTTCAACACTTTCAACATTCGACTCAGAATTAGCTTTTAGAGCATTACCAAAAGAAGTTCAAAGCATGTTAAAACTAGTATTTCCTAGCTATGGAAGCTTTAAACAAAAAGAATTGGAATTATATCGAAATTTTTCTTATCCATTAAGAGATTGGAGTAATCACGTTATTTCATTAAATGCTCCTGAGTTAACTCAACAGATTGAGACTGCAAAACTAGAATATATTGAAAGTCTCAAAGAGATAACCAAAGAGCTTCAAACTAACACAATTGATGAAAAAATGGCGAGAGTTAAAATCATGGGCTCTCTTGGTAAATTTTCAAAATCAAGCGGATTACAAGATGCCATGAAATCGCAATACAATCATTTAATTAATCCAAGTGAACTAAAGAATTTTGATAAATTGAAATTTGCACTTTGGCTGCGATCATTATTGCAAATAAGTTAAATTATTTATTTAAAAAAATTAATTGAAAGGGTTATTTAACTACTTTTTTTTAACTGCGACTTTTCTTTAGTCAATAAAGTGATTTTCTCTGCAATGTCTGATAATGGCACGACAAATTCTGCCCCACCCAGAGCGATTGCCTCTTTTGGCATACCAAAAACAACTGATGAGTATTCATCTTGGGCGATAGTTCGAACCCCGTGATTCCGAAGTTCAAGCATTCCACGAGCACCATCTTTTCCCATACCTGTTAGGATAACCGCAATCGTATGAGTGTATAAACTTTTTGCTACTGATAAAAACATATAATCAACTGAAGGTTTAAAACGGTTTACAGGTTCATCATCGTTGATTTCAACATAAACCTTTCCACCTTTACTAATCATCTTCATTTGTTGCCCACCAGGAGCAATAAGAACTCTGTTGGCCTTAACCTCGTCACCATTTTCAGCTTCTTTAACTTCAAACGGGCATAAATCATTCATTCTTTTTGCAAAGGCCGCGGAAAAGACTGCTGGTATATGTTGAACGATTAACATGGGTGGTATTTGATTCGGAAGTGCTGTTATAATTTCTCTGATCGCCTCAGTTCCACCTGTTGAAGAACCTAAGACTATTAGGGCATTTGTATCACATAATAATTTTGTTTGATCAGACTTTAATTTTTTACTGCGGGGAGATTTTGAAAGATTGGCCCTTGCCGCTGTTTTGACTTTTTCTAAAATTAGCGGAGTCACTTTTTCAATCTCAGACATCTCAGGTTTTTGAATATAATCTATTGCCCCATTTTCCAAGGCCTCTAAAACCATAGGTCCTTCTGCCATACTAATTGAAGAAATCATGACAGTAGGTATGTTAAATTTAGGAGCGATTATCTTTAAGAGGGCCACTCCATCCATTTCTGGCATATGTATATCTAAAGTAATAACATCTGGCTTATATTTTAATATTAAGGCCTCTACCTCTGAAGGTTTTTCTGCCATAGCACATACTTCAAGGCTAGGATCACTTGAAAAAATCCTTGAAAGAATATTTCTGATTGTTTTTGAATCATCAACAATTAAAATTTTGTATTTAGTTTGAGAAATAGCAGCGGAAACAACTACAGGTGAAGCCTTACTTAGACGAACTTTATTCAAGAGTGGAAGAAACATCACCTCAACAGCACTGTCTTTTTCTATTTTCTTTATATTTCTAATTTTATTTTGTAATAGAAAATCGACGATACTTTTGATGGATGACGCCATCCCGATAATTTTAACTTCAGATGTCTCTAATTCATTTATTGAAAAATATTTAAGCATATCAAAAAAAGTTTGTTCAAAAACACTTTTTATCAAATCCTTTTTTTTAATTAAAACACCCAAACAATCCTCATTGCCTGTATGAAAAGAAACGAAGACGTCACCGTATCCTAACTCAAAGAGGTACTCTCCTCCTGATTTCTTCGTTATAATTTCTTTAGAATTTATCTTCTTCATAAAATTCTACAACCTATTTTGTACTTAAATATCGGCAAGACATATAAGGAAAACTCGTTGCCGGCACTACATCTGTAGAATAGGCCATTAGAGGATGACTTTTATTTCCTTTCTCACCTAAGTCTTCAAGTAAAAGTTGAACATTTTTCCAATCTGCAACCACTTTTGCAGCATGAGTAGAAATGCTTCCAAAGGCTAAAATTGAACAAGGGTAAGTTGCATACTTAGTGTTAATGTTTTTAAAATTAGTTTTAAAATCTGCAAAATATATTTTATTCGGTTCAATTTTAGTATCTAGCTTTTCAAGAAAGATGACTTCTTGCTTGAAATCTTTGGCATGCTCTTTAGCGATGGCCTCTAGTATTTCACCGTGTCCTTCAAAGAAAATAATGGTACTAGGCTGCGACTTATCTACTTCGTTAAAAAAGGCTTTCATCCTAGGTAAATCAGAAATTGAAGCGAGCATCACTCGCATCTTTTTTTCCGGGCCGGTAATCAAGAATTGTTTTTGATTTTCTTTATCAAAAGAAGAAATGACTGGTTTTCTATTATGGTCTTGTGCCACCGAACGAAGCTTTGTTCTAATCTCTTCCCCGCGCTCTTCCAAATTACTTAAGGCCGGTTTTTCAATATAATCAGAGGCTCCAAATTTAAGCGCCTTCATCGCTACATCAGAATCAGATCGAGATGCTGAGGAGATAATAACAACCGGCGGATGAGACTTATTAAAATTCTTTTGAAGATATGTTACCCCATCCATTTCAGGCATATGAATATCGAGAGTTATTAAATCCACTTTATGTGTTTTTAATTTCTCCATCGCATCCAATCCGTTGATAGCAGTTGCAACAACTTCAAACCCTTGATCTTTTGTTAAAACTTTTTTCAATAATGTTAAAATACTAGGTGAATCGTCCACACACATAACTTTGAAAATTTCTGGTGCCTGCATCTCTCGATTTGGCATTACAACAGCACTTCCAGAAGTTGCAGTGCTTTTTGAATCAGGGGTTGCCACAGAGGCCGATTTTAACATATAGGCCGAAGGCCCGATTGAATTAACGTCAAGCTTTAATCCAGATAATGGTTCTGAAATACCTGAAAAGAAAATTCCATCTGGATATAAATGACTGGTTAAATCTTTGGTAATCTGTTCAACTTGATAAGATTCAAAATATATAAAAACATTTCGACAAAATACAACATCAAATTTTTCGTTTTTTA
>JAURXW010000039.1 GCA_030654205.1 Bacteriovorax sp. | reverse complement strand
AAGGCGTTGATTTTTTAATTCATTTAAAAAATCTTGGTAACAAAGTCTATTTAGTAACCAGTGAAAAACTGAGGAATTCCCCTTGGCCAAAAGAACATATCGATGAAATTTTTTATATGGAAGGCCAAGATATAGATTGGAATTTAGAGCATTTATTATTGGGAGTGGGTAACTTAATGAAATCTACCAAAATAGACGCAATAGTAGCTCTTGACGATTATGATGTAGAAAAAGCAACTTATCTTCGAGAGAATCTTCGAATTGATGGAATGGGACAAACTACAGGACGTTATTTTAGGGACAAACTGGCTATGCGCATGAGAGCAAAAAGTTGTGGCATCTCAATTCCTGCTTTTTGTTCTTTATTTAATGATCATGACATCAATACTTTTGCGGATACAATTCCAGCTCCGTGGGTTTTAAAACCGCGTTCCGAAGCTTCTGCTAATGGTATCATAAAAGTGTATGATAAGGAAAGTTTGTGGATAAACATCAACGAAATGGGGAACAATCGATTCAAATATCTATTGGAACAATTCAAACCCGGTGATGTTTACCATTGCGACAGTTTGATTTTAGACCGTAAAATTTTGTTCAGTCTGACTTCAAAATATTTAGCAACGCCAATGGAAATTTCTCAAGGTGGTGGCGTATTCCGTTCGGCGACTATTTCTTATGATTCAGAAGATGACAAAGCTATAAAAGCGGTTAATGAACAAGTTTTGAAGGGTTTTGGATTAAAACACGGCGCAGCACATACTGAATTTATAAAATGCAAAGAAGACGGAAAAATCTATTTTCTGGAAACGTCATCAAGAGTCGGCGGAGCACATATAGCTGAAATGGTAGCGGAAGCTTCAAATATAAATTTATGGAAAGAATGGGCAGCAATTGAAGATTCTTTGGTAAAAGAAACCAAATATACTCTACCAAAAATAAAAAAAGAATATGCCGGAATTGTATTGACTTTGTCTAAATTCCAACATCCTGATTTATCCTCTTTTTCAGATCCGGAAGTTTGCTTTAGAGTCCCTCTGGATTATCATGCTGGATTAATTGTTAAATCCAACAAACAGGAAAGAGTTTTAGAACTTTTAAATACTTATGCAGATAGATTCGGAAATGATTTTACTGCGATTGTAGCACAAAATAAAGTTTCTAATTTGCATTAAAATCTTAATTATCAGAAATCTAATTTTTAATTTTTTTTAAATAAATGAAAAAACAACTTCTTATACTTTGTATCGCATTTGCATCCATAACTTCAATAAATGCTCAAGGTTTACTTTCAAAATCTAATGTGGTATTTACAAGACAAGACAGTCTCCGCGGAAGCATCACCAAAGAACGAGCTTGGTGGGATGTAAAATATTATCATTTAAATATAAAAGTAAATCCATCAGACAGCACAATTACAGGTTCTAATACTATTCGATATAAAATAATTAACGAATACAATCGAATGCAAATTGACTTACAAAATCCGATGGAAATTGATAAAGTAATTCAGGATGGAGTAGCATTAAAATATACAAGAGAAGGAAATGCTTTTTTCATCGAATTAATTGCTCCTCAAAAAGTTGGATTGACAAAAGAACTAACTGTATTTTATGGAGGCAAACCTAAAATTGCTGTTAACCCGCCATGGGATGGAGGTATCACCTGGAAAAAAGACACTAATGGCAAATCGTTTATCGCTTCTTCCTGTCAAGGATTGGGTGCAAGCGTTTGGTGGCCCAACAAAGATCACATGTATGATGAAGTAGATA
Source organism: Bacteriovorax sp. (assembly GCA_030654205.1). Lineage (GTDB taxonomy): Bacteria > Bdellovibrionota > Bacteriovoracia > Bacteriovoracales > Bacteriovoracaceae > Bacteriovorax. The sequence goes on along the minus strand of JAURXW010000039.1, from coordinate 1,702 downwards.
ATATGCTCATTAGCGTGAATGTCCCTAAAAATTTAACAGATGTTTCTAATGGTCGTTTACAAAGTGTAAAACAACAAAAAGACGGAACTAAAACCTACAATTGGTATGTGTCTAATCCTATAAATAATTACGGTGTAAATATAAATATTGGGGATTATGTCACTTTTTCAGAAAAATTCAAAGGAGAAAAAGGCGATTTAGATTGTACGTATTATGTTTTGAGAGATAATTTAACGAAAGCCAAAATACATTTTCAGGATGTTCCAAGAATGCTAAAAGCTTTCGAACATTGGTTTGGACCTTATCCTTTTTATGAAGATAGTTACAAATTAGTAGAAACTCCATATTTAGGAATGGAACATCAAAGTTCTGTAACTTATGGAAATAAATTTCAAAATGGTTATTTAGGACGAGATTTAAGTGGCACCGGATGGGGATTGAAATTTGATTTTATTATCATTCACGAATCAGGACATGAATGGTTTGCCAATAATATAACCTATAAAGACATCGCTGATATGTGGATTCATGAGAGTTTTACCAACTATTCTGAAAGTCTTTTTGTAGAATATTATTATGGCAAAGATGCCGGAGCTGAATATGTCAGAGGAACAAGAAAAGGAATTAAAAATGATAATTCAATTATTGGAAATTACGATGTAAATAATGAGGGTTCTGGCGATATGTATCCAAAAGGAGGGAATATGCTGCATACTTTACGTCAAATTGTGAATGATGATGAAAAATGGAGAGGTATTTTAAGAGGGCTAAACAGTACTTTTTACCATCAAACAGTAACTACAAAACAAATTGAAGACTATCTGAGTCAACAAGTTGGCATCGATTTAAATTCGTTTTTTAATCAGTATTTAAGAGATACCCGAATTCCTACTTTAGAATATTTTTTCAAAGAAGGAAAACTTGGATATCGTTGGACCAACTGCGTTCCTGGATTTAACATGCCTGTAAAAATAACTTTGGATGGAACAGAAAAACTACTAAATCCTACAACAGAATGGAATCGTATTGAAGCTAAAATGGAGACTCCAAAACTGGAAATCGACAAGGATTCTTACGTTGCCAGTTTTAATATAACGGAGTAAAAACAAAATTAACATAGAAAGGGTATATTTCTTAAACCAATTAAGAAATGTACTCTTTTTAGTTTTTCTTAAACTGTATCGGATTTTGTCCAACGACTTTTTTAAAAATTCTATTAAAATAAGAAAGGCTTTCAAAACCACATTCGTAGCAAGTTTCGGTCACATTTTTATCTTCCTTCAAAAGGCGTTTAGCTTGTTCGATTCTGAACTGATTCAAGAACTCAGTAAATGTCAATCGAGTCATTTTTTTGAAATACCGACAAAAAGCGGCTTTAGATAAATGTGTTAATTGCCCCATTTCATCAATAGTTATGTTTCTTTGAAAATTATTTTCAATAAATGCATAGACAATTTTTAGTCGGTTTTGTTCTTTATTATTGTAAAAATCATCAAAAGGAAGTTCATGCAAAAACGTCTTTTCATTTGATGTAGCCAACATTTGAAATAAAGACAACACTTCGATAAATTGCTCAAAATTAGGCAAATGATGAATCTCTTTTAATCGCTTACCAACTAATTCTTTTGTAGTTCCGTTAAAACAAATTACTTTTTTTGAATTTTCAAATAATTGATAAATTGCCGAAAGTTCTGGAGTGGTA
>JAURXW010000026.1 GCA_030654205.1 Bacteriovorax sp. | reverse complement strand
ACTAACTCTGCCGTATCATCTGCTTTTTCAATATGAGACTCAAGATGTTTTAAATTTCCCTGAATTATCATCAGTGGATTATTTATTTCGTGGGCGATTCCTGCGGCCAATAAACCAATATCGGCCAGGCGTGAAGCTTCATCGGCACGATCTTTTTGTTCAAGAAGTTCGCCTTGAACTCTTTGAAGATCATTTAAGATAACTTCTAATTGTTGCTTTTCAATAATTGCTGTCTCTTCATTTTCAAAGATTTTTACAATCTGTTTGTAGTATTGGCGTGAATGGATAAATAAGTAGGCGATGAAAATTGATAAAAAAGTGCCCAAAAGAGCATGCTCCTTACTGTTTTGGTAAATAGCGATAACAAAAAGCTCCAGCGCAGGTAGGGCCGCAACTAAAATAAAAAAAATTGATTGGATAGAGGGAACAAGAACAATTGAACCAACTGATCCCGCGGTAATACTAGTTAATATGATTATTGCGACGGCAAAAGCAAATGAAGCTATCTTTGTAGCAAAAAAAACCAAACCAATATAGCTCCCATAAAATAAAGCATTAAGGACAATCGTTATATTATGAGCTTTTTTTATGCCCGGTGAAATATTTTCAGGATTGGACTTAATTAAATAAGCAAAATAAATGCGCAAAAAATTGGTTGGAATAATACTAGCAACAAGCACCAGGAATAAAAAATAATAAGGACCTTCGCTAATAAGCGGAAAGAAAAGTAAAATTACACTACAGCCAATAAATGCGCTGGAGGCAGCGGCACTTCTTCTACAAAACTCAATATACATTTTCTTTAAAATAATTTCTTTATTTATCATTAATAAATAATAAACAAATAATTCGTAAAAAACTACTTAGATTTTATAAATGGTACCGAATTGATGTCACAACCTTTCCTGTTTTAAGTCTTAATGCCGCTCTTAAAACCAATGTCATTTGATTGTGAAGGAACTGATGGTACCAGTGCCTTGTAATAAACTCAGGTACAACTACCGAGACCATTTCTTTTCCAGAGTCCAGATGAACCTGATCAATATAATCTAATAAAGGTCCCAAGACTGATCTATATGGAGATTTTAAAATTTGAAGTGGAAGTCCTTGAGACCATTTCTCCCAAACTTTTAGCATTTTCTCAGTGGCATCACGATCGACATCCACATAACAAATACGAACATCATCTGAAATTGTAAGTGCGTATTGCACGGCCATAACAACTCCTGGATGAATTCCAGAAATGGGAACGATAACAGTATACTTTTTTTCACTCTCAATATTTAAATCGTGGTGATAAGTATCTCTCGCTAACTGATGTCCAACGGCCAGATAATGACGTTTAATCAGTTTAAAGAAAAAAACCAATGATGGAATCAACACAACAATGATCCAGGCCCCATGAGTAAATTTAGTGACGGTAATAACGATTAAAACTACAAAGGTTGTAATGGCCCCAAGCGTGTTAATCCCCAACCCCTTTTTCCAGTGAGATTCTTTATATTTGTAATGGTGAACAACCATTCCTAATTGTGAAAGCGTAAACGAGAGAAAAACGCCGACAGCATATAAAGGAATAAGTAAGTGAGTTGAGCCCTTAAAGATAATAATTAAAATGGCCGCTGAAATAGTTAATCCCATTATCCCATTTGAAAAAACTAAACGGTCACCAATGCTTGAGAGTTGACGAGGTAAAAAACGATCTTTAGCTAGCAAAGACGAGAGGCGTGGAAAGTCTGCATAACTGGTATTGGCCGCCAATAAAAGAATCAAAGCAATCGCCACCTGAGTGCCGTAATACATAAAATTTGTACCGAAAACGGAGCGCGAAAGCTGTGACATAACTGTTTCGCCATGAACAGGTGCGATTCCATAAACATGGGCCAAAAGAGTAATTCCCAGGAAGAAACATCCTAAAATAGCCCCCATCCAAATCATGGTTATTTTGGCATTTTTTTGTGATGGCTTTTTAAAAATTGGCACACCGTTAGAGATGGCCTCGATACCAGTTAAGGCCGAGCATCCTGAAGCAAAAGCGCGAAGAAGTAAAAAGAGCGGCACTTCTGGATAAGTTTCATGCAATATTGGCGCGTGTGAAATGGCCTGGCCAACAAGTATTTTATAAAAACCCACTCCGATTAATAAAACAATACTAAAAATAAAAAAGTAAGTTGGGTAAGCAAAAATATTTGATGATTCGCGAATCCCTCTTAGGTTAAGCGCCATAATTAAAAGAATAAAAAAGACACCGATGATTACCCTGTGTTCGGCTATAAGTGGAAAGGCCGACCCAATGTTTTCAACACCTGCAGAAACAGATACCGAAACTGTAAGAATATAATCTATAAGAAGAGCTGCTCCGGCCACAAGGCCCGCGGTCTCACCAAGATTTTCTTTGGCAACAGTATAAGCACCACCACCGTGGGGATAAGCTGAAATGGTTTGTTGATACGATAAAGTAATAATTAAAAGTAAAATCGCAACACCGACGGCCATTGGCATTGACCAAGTCATTGCGGCCGCAGACATTGCTAAAAGAGCGATGAGAACTTCTTCAGTCGCATAGGCCACTGATGACAAAGCATCGGAAGAAAGAACTGCTAAGGCCTTCCATTTTGGAATTTGTTCTTCCTCTAACTTGTCCATAGTTAAAGGGTCACCGATAAAAAAATGTTTAACTTTAGAAAGAAGCATATTTCTTTTCACCAAAAAAAAATCCCACTGATACAGAGGGATTGTTTATTTATAATTTAATTTATTCTAGCCTATAAATGCGCTTAGTGAATACCTCTGTCAAGATAACCTCAAGATTTGTAATGTTAAAAATAGCTCAAAAAAATACAATGCCCCACAAAATATGCGACAGTTTTGCCCTAGGTCATACTATATATAGTGGTGCCTGACCTAAAAATTAAATGTTTTTAATTGTTTTTGCCCAATAATAAAGGAATGTAAGTTTAAATTAGATCATAAAATTTAGATTCATAGGACCACTAGATAGCGAGCCAAGCATTTGATATTAATCAACTCTCAATCATCTCCGAAAAGCTTTTTTCACTCTGTCTAATGCAAATTTTGAAAGTCCTTGAAATTTTGTATTTTTAAAATTCAATGATCTTGTTATCTTTTATTAATAGAGATTGTTTTTTTTGGAATTTGGCGCTGATAAAATAATCACTATGGTATTTAAGTTACACACACACAGACTTTAGACATTCCAGGAGACACACATGGCAGCAACGGACTCTGCTCAATCTAGTATTTTAGCACCTAACGATTCTCGTTTCGTTCTTTTCCCAATTAAATATCATCAGGTATGGGAGATGTACAAAAAACACATGGCAGTTTTTTGGACTTCAGAAGAAATCGATTTGGTTCCAGATCTAAATGATTGGGAAAATAAATTAAACAATGACGAAAGACATTTTATTTCAAACGTTCTTGCTTTTTTTGCTGCAAGTGACGGTATCGTCAATGAGAATCTTGCACTTCGTTTTTATAATGACGTTCAAATTCCAGAAGCCCGTTGTTTTTATGGATTTCAAATTGCGATGGAAAATATCCACAGCGAAACATATTCACTTTTAATTGATACTTATATTAAAGATCCAAAAGAAAAAGATAAACTCTTTAATGCCACCCAAAATATGGCCTGTATTGCTAAAAAAGCAGCTTGGGCAATGAAATGGATAAAGTCTGATAAATCATTTGCTCATAGAGCAGTGGCCTTTGCAGCAGTGGAAGGAATTTTCTTTTCAGGATCTTTCTGCGCTATCTATTGGTTGAAAAAAAGAGGCCTTATGGCCGGTCTTTGTACATCAAATGAATTCATTTCTAGAGATGAAGGTCTTCACTGCCAGTTTGCTTGCTTGATGCACTCTCTACTTAATGAAAACGATAAAATTTCGAGCGAAACAATCACTCAAATTATCACTGAAGCGGTGGCCATTGAAAAAGAATTTATTCTTGAATCCCTTCCAGTTTCATTGATTGGAATGAATTCGGAATCAATGTCTCAGTATATTGAATTTGTGGCCGATCACTGGTTGCAACAATTAGGTGCTGAGCCTGTGTACAAAACAAAAAATCCTTTTGAGTGGATGGAGCTTATTTCATTAGAAGGAAAAACAAACTTCTTTGAAAAAAGAGTTTCTGAGTACCAACGCCCAGGAGTACTTGGCGAAAAACAATCACACACATTCACATTAGACGCGGAGTTTTAAGATGTACGTAATCACACGCAGCGGCCAAAAAGAGCCAATTAAATTTGATAAAATTACAGAAAGAATTGAACAACTTTGTTTTGAACTAGACAGAAATTTTATTGACCCAATGAAAATTGCCAAGAAAGTTATCGAAGGAATCTACGACGGTATCACAACAAAAGAGCTAGATCAATTGGCAGCAGAAACTGCAGCTTATTTATCAACTCAACATCCTCAATATGCCACACTTGCTGGAAGGATTGCTGTCAGTAATCTTCATAAAGAAACACGTGGATGTTTTTCAGAAAACATCAAGGCCATGTATCACTACCACAATCCATTGACTGGTGAGTACTCTCCGTTAGTTTCTACGGAACTCTATGAAGTCGTTATGGCAAATGCACATAAATTAGATGAAGTCGTTTCAGATAGACGCGATTTTAACTACGATTATTTTGGATTTAAAACTCTAGAAAAATCTTATCTTTTAAAAATGAATAATAAAATTGTTGAGCGTCCAGGCCAAATGCTCATGAGAGTTTCATTGGGAATTCACGCCAATAATTTAGATGCGGCCATCACAACTTATAATTTAATGTCGGAAAAATACTTCACACATGCTTCCCCTACTCTTTTTAATGCGGGAACAAATAAAGCACAACTTTCATCTTGTTTTCTTTTAACAATGAAAGACGATTCAATTGAAGGAATTTACGAGACTTTAAAACAAACAGCTTTAATTTCTCAATCGGCCGGTGGAATTGGTCTTGCCATTCATAATATTAGAGCGAAAGGAACACAAATCAAAGGAACCAACGGAACATCTAACGGAATCGTTCCGATGTTAAAAGTTTTCAATGATACTGCTCGCTACGTTGATCAGGGTGGTGGGAAAAGAAAAGGGGCCT
>JAURXW010000019.1 GCA_030654205.1 Bacteriovorax sp. | reverse complement strand
CAAAGGCTTCAGCTTTATTAATAGCACTTAAGACCAAAATCTTATCGTTAACAAAAACATAAGATAATAGGACATCTTCATTTTTAATTTGCGTTTCAAAAGCACCTTTTTTGCTCTTCTTAAAATCAACTTTAGAAATCCATTCTGCATTTGCCAAACGGTCCTTGGCATTTGAAAGTGAAATTATTTTATTTGTATAAACACGATCTTTGGAAAAAATTTCTAGTAACGGTGAAAAATCAGAGACAGAAAAAATTAAATTATCATCATTTTGATTTTTTGAAACATAAATTAAAAATTTCAAATCTGGCCTAGGCGAATAAACCCAGTTCTTGGACCTTGTTGTCATTACCCCGGGAGAACTATTTTCAATGATTTCTTTGCTCAAATCACTCGACTTTACACCATGGGAGTTTGTAATTTTATTGAAAATTTTAGTATTTAAAAATTCATCTCCACCCGTTAACTTCCCTTCTTTGTTTATAAGGATACCTGTCATTATAATTTCATTCTGACCATTTATAAGTTTTTCAAAATTAACAGCGGGAGTGTTTAATAATAACAAATTGAATTCTGTTCTAGCAATTAAATCAGTTAATTTAAAGTTAATCTGATCACTTATGTTCTCGGCTTTCTTTAGACCATTTTCGAAAATATAGCTGGTTTTATCTTCAGTGAACAATTTGTAAGAATAACCTAAATTGAAAGCCGTGCAGACAATCAACAATGAGCTTATTCCTAACAGAATTTTAAATTTAATTCCAAACTTCATTTTGTTTCACAGGATAGAGTATTTTTTTCTCAGTTTAAATATCATCATACTAAGTTATGATTAAAAAATACTTATGAACTTAAAAGAAACATTTTTTCCAGAGCATTTTAGTCGGGTTGATCGCCAAGGCGTTGTCGCTGCGCTATTGCTTTCAATTTTTTTCTTTGTTGCACTTTTAAAGGCTAAACCACCTTCTCGTATACGCATCAACAAAACTATTGCACGACTTGAAACCTCTTCGAGAAATGTTCGTTATAAAGAATCTGGTTCTGTTTCATTTTACGAGGCTATCAACAATGAAGAGCTTCAAAACAAAGACGAAGTCTTTACTGGTGATAATTCATCGGCCATCGTTAAGTTTTTAAACTCAGAAACCATCATAAAAATTCCAAGTTCAAGCTTAGTCAAAATTGAGGAAAGTGAAAATGGTGAATCAATAGAGATAAAAGAAGGGGTGGTTGATATTCTTGTTAAAAAAGATCAAGCTGTGAATGTTAAAATTAATGGTGTCGATCATAAAATAAGCAGCACCACAGAAAAAGAAAGTGTCGTAAAGGCTTATTACAGTGCTGGCGAGCTACATCTCTTTACCAAGAGTGCTGGTATTAAAATTAAAAATGATGTTGGTGTTAAAGATCTTAAGTCCAATACTGATGCCATCATGGCCGATTCTAGTGCGAAAATCATTCCGAGCTTTCTTTTATTGCTCCCTGCACCCGGTGATAAAATTGAGCCTACTGAAGGTATTAAGATAGTCACTAACTTAAAATCTAAATACGAAGTTATTTTTTCAAAAAACGCTGATTTATCTCATCCCCAGCAAACTGCGCACTTCGAGGGAACTAGTTTTGTTTTTAATGCAAACTTTACAGAAGGGGATTATTTCTTAGGAGTCGTTGATAAAAATGCTTCGCGAATAGTGCCCGTCACTTTGACTTCTCGATTTAAAATATTCGGGCTTTTTCCGGAGGATGGCACCTTTATCAATCTAACCCCTGGAGACAAAGCGTCTTTGCGTTGGAATCCTTTACCCGTACCTTCCTACAAAGTTACAGTTCATGACAATAATAAAAAAGAGAAGTCATTTATTGTAAAAAACAATAATTTCGATATTGAAAATGTTAAAGGATCACACTTCGAATGGTCGATTGCCCCAGAGCTTACCAATGGCAAGTACGCGGATGCCACCAATCTTAACAAAATTGGCTTACACTTTAAGGGAAAAGTTGAGTTGATTAATGTTCCAGAATCCAACAAATTTAGAATCGGTAACGATAAAAATATTTTAACTTGGAAATCCTTTCCCGGTGAAACTTTTTTAATTAATGTTTTGGATATAAAAGCCAATAAAATAATAAATTCAAAACAATCAGTTTCTGCAAGTTTCAACATCCCCACAGAAACCAGTGGCTCACGAAAAATTGAAATTTCCTCGCTTGATTATCCAGGAGTTGAAATGGCCACATTTAATTACGATGTAAGCCTTCCCCTATTGGTCTGGGATGCCAAGCTTCCAAAGGAAATTAAAACTCCAGATGAAGTCTCTGAAGTTTCTCTCAAATACAAATCTAACTTTGAACAAACTCAAAAACTCAGCCTGCATATTAATTTCAGCCCTGCTCTAGGATCTAGCTCTACTAAAGACATTGAACTTGATAGTTCTGACCGACTAAAGGTTGAAGGATTTGGACAATATTGCTTGAAAGCTTTTCTTGGAAAACCCGTGGAATTTTTGGAAGAATCTGATAATTATTGTTTTAAGCTTATCAAGATTCCACCTTTTCCGAGCCTGCC
>JAURXW010000548.1 GCA_030654205.1 Bacteriovorax sp. | reverse complement strand
TTAAATGTCAAAAAGAATTTTTAGAATTTATTGATGTGGAGACAATTGACAAAAAAGAAGGGGGGCGCCAAATTGTAGCTGATAGTTATGATGAAGTTGTTTATAGAAATGTATCTGATAAAATAGGAGCTTGGACTGAGGTTCACCTTCTTGAAAAAAAAACTCCATATATTTATAAAATAGAAGATGAAAATATCATGAAATATTCTTTCGATGAAAATTGTCAAAAGATTTCAGAGAATTCTCAATGGCCGTCTCTTTTAGAAAAAGTTTTATCTAGAGTTCAACCTGAAGATTTTAAAAATGATAATTTAAGAAGTTTTGTAGGTACACAGAAAAAAGGGGTAATTTATAATTGGTCGCCTAAATTTAGCTACTCCGTTTTTCTTTTACCTAAAATTGAAAAGTTAGCAAAAGAGTTGGGTTATGAATTTATTGCGGTTGTCGATCCTCGAAGTAGCAATAAAGAAATCGCGGCCAGTCTTAAAATTATAGCTAAAAAGTTACCAGCAAATTCAAGATTGCTGGCAAGTGAAAATAAAATAAACCGCAATGTCTCAATTGATTTATTTATGCGTTCCGGATTTAATCACTATCCAGTGACTTTTGTATCTAATAAAGGAAAAATTCATCCACATTTTATTACAGGAATAATGACCGACGAGGGTTTTAAAGATTTGTTTAAAATTTATACGGAGGAACTTAAGTGAGAGGTATTATCTTAATTTCCTTAGTATTTTCGAATTTAGCATTTTCAGAAACTAATAGTTGTGTTCCTAAGCATCAGTTTTTTCCATTCTCTGGTTCATGGGTGTCAAAGAATGAGCGTGGTGATATCGCTCTTGGAATGTATGCACGAGTAAGCCCAGATGGAAAATATGTTCTTCGTTCTTTTTCTGGCGAAAAACTAAGTCAAGTTACTTTAATGGAATTAGTTCCAGGTAAAATGAATGCCGTTCGACCTTATGAGACACCACTTAAGAATGAAGCCTTTCCTGTACAAGGTTCATGGCGATATTTAGTTGATGTTAGTGGTGAGCATTACAAATTGAATGATATTATTAAATACCAAAAGAAGGCCAAAAAGCAATTTAAGGGTGGTATTGGAGGCTTTTATACTGTCGCTGCAGAACTCCCTAACGGAAGTGCAAAATTACATCAAATACGTTCTCTTTCTTGGCCTAATAGTGATTCAGATAATATGGGACAAGGTGTTTTAACAAATAAAGTTATTACGGCCAGATTAAATTCGAATGCGACCGCGGAACTTGTAAGTAGCACTGGTATAAATTATATGTGTTCTAATATTAGATCTACTGATGGAAGTGTGATGAGTTTGCCAATGATCTCCCCTGATGGAAGTGAGTTTTCGGCAATGCCGCAGAATCCGAAAGATAGTGATCCCTCAATGCGAATTTATAGTTTTGGAAAAAATAATAAAGATTGCACTCCAGTCTTGGATCTTAAAGTAATGGTCGCCAAAATAGTTTTTTCATCAAATGAACAGAAGCAAATTTTATTTTATTCTAGTGGCAGCCTAACAAATAAAGGAAATGGAATTCATTTTTACGATCGTAATGTAAACAAAATGTTTACATTAGATGATGCCGGTAAAAAAATTGCTGCGGATTCTTATCCTGGTTTTACTAAAGATGGGAGAATTGTTTACGGAGCTAATTGGGAAGAGTGTAATGATAAGGATTGTCGTGAGCTTGGTGGATATATCGTTTCTGATCCATACCAATCAGCAGATATAATAGACTATAAAAAGGATCATCCCGAGTTGGCCGGAAAATTTAAAGATTGCATCACTAATGAAGATGTCGTTAAAGTTATTGAGGAACAAAAATTAATTTGGAATTATTCACTATAAATTTAAATATAATTAGGAATACAAAATGAAAATTACGGCCCAACACATACTAGTTAATCATGAACACACTGCGCTTGATCTTCAAAAAAAATTATCAGAAGGTATCTCTTTTGAAGAGTTGGCTAAAGACTTTTCAGAGTGCCCATCGGGCAAAGATGGGGGAAGCTTAGGAGAATTTGGTAAAGGGATGATGGTGCCTAGTTTTGAAAAAGCTGCCTTTCAGCTTATGCCTGGTGAAGTCTCTGGGATTGTTAGAACCCAGTTCGGATTTCATTTGATAAAACGAACAAAATAAAAAGCATTACTGTGAGTAATTATTACAATATTCTGTAGAGTTTTAGAATTTAGGATGTAAAAATTTCCAAAATTACCTTATTTTTATAGAAATCTGCTATGTAGATTAAATGAAAAATGCATTTGTAAAAATAATCTTTATAGGGCTCTTGGTTAGCACGCCTCTCTTTGCAAAAGTCTACGACTTTACGGAAGGCAATAAGTTAACTTTACTTCAAGATGCTAGGGCCTCAGTTCAATTAAAATTAGAGCTAATTAAAAATGCCAAACATCATATCCATATAATGACTTATTTTTGGGACAAAAGTGGTTACCCAATGGAAATGATAAAAGAATTAAAAAAAGCTCATCAACGTGGAGTTGATATTCGAATACTGACTACCAATCTTCCTAGCTTGGCCATGGATTTTTGGAATACATCCGAAAAAGAACTTTTTTTGGGTTATGACGTAAAAAATTCTGAGTCTACTTTGGCATTTTTAAAACTTAGTCCAGGTCAAAATGAATCACTAATAAATAATGTACATGAAAAAATTTTTTTAGTCGATGGGGAAAAGGCAATCTTGGGTGGAAGAAATATAACCGACAAGTCCTATGTTGCTAAAGATTTAGAAGTAGTCTTAGAAGGATCTATTGTTAATCAAGTACAGGAACATTTTAAAAAGATGTTTTCGTTTTTACAAAAATTAAATATTTCCAAAATATGCAAAGACCAGGATTCTCTATGCATGGAAAATGTTGCCCGACAAAGCTTTGCGGACGATGATGTAAAATATTTTCCTATTCAACCTCATTATGAAGGTGGAGCGCGTGCGCGAATTTTAACAAATGAAGTTTTATTCGCTCAGCATAAAAATGGATATTCAACGAAAGAGCGATTAAAATTAAAAGACGATATTATTGATACTATTATTAATATTAATTTTACCAAACTTAGGGCCTATAATTATTTTATTATTCCAACAGATCGATATAAAGATTTTTTAATGAAAAATATTCTGGCCGGTAAAGAAATTAGCATTATTACAAACAGTAAAGCTTCCGCTGCCTCTATTAGTGATAAAGGATACCTTTATTCGTTACCTGTAATGTTATCTTATGTCGAAAATGGAATTAATCTTTATCAATGGCAAGGGGATGTTGCTGAGGAAGGAAAGGATCAATTATTTTATCTTCATGAAAAAGTAATGCTCTTTGATGATGATCATGGAATTATTGGTTCTCATAATTTTGGAGTAGGTAGTACTTCTGTTAGTAGTGAAATTTCAGTTGAGTTTTATTCACAAAACATTGTTAAGATTTTAAACGATGTTTTTGACTCTGAATTAACTAGCAAGCTGACTAAACAAACAAATAGCTCGTTATTAGAAAACGAAATTCTTCAAAATAAAAAAATGATTAAACTTTTGCATTCACCAGTATTCAGTAGTCTTGTTAAAGAGATTTATTAATCCTTGGTTAACTCAATTATTAATTCACTAAGCAAAGTTGTTAGTGTCGAAACTCCTAGACAGATTAAAAGATCAACACTTTGAAGATTAGAAAATTTAAAGACATTTCTAATTGTTGGCACATAAAGTACCAAGACCAGCATTAATAGAGAGGCAATTGAAAGACCAATAACCACTGGGTTGGGCTTATTTTTCAATTTAGTTTTTAATGATATTTTAGAACCTCTACTTAAAAAAATTAAAAATGTATTCGTCAGAATTAAAGTTGTGAAAACTAAAGTTCGTGGAGCTGATTCACCAAGATTTTTCCAGAGGGATATAAAATAGACACCGACAAGAGCTACGAGCAAAAAGAAACCTCGAATAAAACTTGGTTTCCAAATTTCACTATTAAATAGAGCTTCGTCGGGAGATCTTGGCAATTGGTTCATAATATCTGTGCTTGGTGGTTCAATTTCGAACGCAATGGATGAAGCTGGTTCGATAATTAAGTGCAGTAAAGCAATATGGGCCGGTAACAAAACTAAAGGAAGTCCCAATAACACAGGGAGCACGGCCATGCCAGCAATTGGAATATGGATGGCAAAAAGATAAACGAGTGTATTTTTGATATTTGCATAAATCCTCCTTCCGGTTCTAATCGCTTCGACAATTGAAGAAAAATCATCATCTAATAAAACAATATCGGAAGATTCCCGTGCCACATCTGTGCCTCTTGCTCCCATCGCTATACCAACATGTGCGCTTTTTAGCGCTGGAGCATCGTTGACTCCATCACCGGTCATGGCAACTATTTCGCCGGATTTTTTAAAAGCTTCAACTAGACGAAGCTTTTGAGAAGGCATGACCCGTGAATAAACGGCCGTCATTTTAATTTTTTCTGCAAGTTCTGGATCGGATAACTTTTCTATTTCGCTTCCTGTAATAACGATGGTTGGATTTTGTAATCCTATTTTGGTCGCGATGCTAATGGCCGTAATAGGATGATCTCCAGTTAGCATAATGACTCGAATACCTGCTGTTTGGCATTCTGCGATTGATTCCTTAACTCCCGATCGGATGGGATCAGTGATTCCTATAAAACCTAAAAAAGAAAATTCAAAATCATGTTGTTTGGATGGAAGCTCTGAAGTCTGTATATTGGATTTTGCAACACCTAAAATTCGAAGCCCGAGTGCTGCCATTTCATCAGCTATTTTGGTCGATTTATCTATTTGTTCCTTACTCATATGGCAAAGATCTATAATAGCTTCAGGCGCACCCTTGACACCAATTATAAATCCGCCACCACTATTTGGTTTCCATGCATGCGTAATAGTAAGCAGCTCTGGAGAAAGTGGATATTCTTTTTCTAAATTCCAGTCATGGTGTAAATGCTCCGTTCCTTTGAGATATTTAATACCTGCAGTGCTAAAAGCAAGCTCCATAGGATCAAAGGGGTCCTTACGACTTGCCAATATTCCAAATTCTAGAGTTTCATGGAATTCTTCTGGCAATGATTTGAAAGTGGCTTCAGATAGGTCAATGAACTGATCTTGTGAGTATATTTTTTGAATGGCCATTTGATTAAGGGTTAATGTGCCAGTCTTATCGACGCATAAAACAGTAATTGATCCCAAGTTTTCAACTGCTGAAATTTTTCGAGTAAGAACTTTTCTTTTTGAAAGTCTCCAAGCACCGAGAGCGAAGAATATTGTCAAAATGGCAGGTAATTCATTTGGAAGAATTGCCATACCTAACGATAAACCTATGAGTATTCCTTCAATAATATTATGGTTAATTATTGAATGGACACCAATTACTAGAATACATAAAAATAAAGCAAACCAAGCAAGCTTTTTTACAAGTTGATTTGTTTGCTTTTCTAATCGAGTAGGAATTATGATATCTTCTTGGATAGAACTTCCAATCTGACCAACTTGTGTTCGAGCACCAATCGCGGTGACGATACCTACACCTTGTCCACGTATAACCGTTGTTGACGCAAATAGAAATGCACCAATACTTTTGTTAACAGGAAGTGATTCTCCAGTTAGTAATGATTCATTAATGGCAAGGTTAGATCCTGATATCACCGTTGCATCTGCAGCAATACGATCTCCCTCATTGAAAAAAATTATATCTTCTGTTACGACTTCTTTACCAGCAACTCGTACTTTTGATCCATTTCGTAGAACTAGTGCACGGGGACTAGATAAATCTCTTAATGCTTCTAGGGCCCTGCTGGATTTTGCTTCCTGAAAAATCGTTATCCCAATAATAAGAAACAAAAATGTTAAAAGCATTAGTGCTTCTTGTTGATCCCCCAAAAAGAAATAAATAACTCCACATCCTAAAAGTAAATAAACCATTGGTTCTTTTAAAACATCAAATATAAAAGAGTATATTTTTTTTGGTGCACTTGCTGGAAGTTCATTTAAGCCTTCCAATTCTTGTTTTTTGAGAACGGCTGTTTGCGAGAGGCCACCGCTGAGAATTAATTCCTCACCTTTTTTTTTTTCTGAATTAAAGGAATTTTCTTCCATAGCTTAACTCCAAAGTCATGGTTAATTGACCATTAGAATGTGGCATTTTTTTTAACGATGCTATACAAAAAAACAATTAAGATAAATTAAAGATACAATTATATGTTTTTGATAGATAAATCTAGATGATAATTTTGTGCACATTTAACACAGAAAAAAGGAGATCTAGATGAAAGTTTTGTGGACATTTAACCCTTTTGATAAAAACAGAGAGCTTCAAATTGCTGGAGAGAAACTATTTACTGCATGGTTTGGTCGAAATAATACTTTGGAAGTGGTCTATGTTGCATCGAATGCCGAAAGTAACTTAGCGACATCTTTCGCGATACCAACAGTTAAACGATATTCAGAATATCCTAAAAAAATAATTCAAAATCAACTCAAAAAATTAAAATTAGAAAAAGCTAAAATAGAAGTACTTTTTGAGAAAAGTCTTTCTTTGAGTGCCTCTGTAAAAAAAATTGTCGACTACACCAAATTAAAAAAGATCGATTTAATACTAATTGCAACAAATAGTAAAAAATTATTACCAAGAGTCGTTTTTGGAAGTTTTGCAGAAACTTTAGTTCATTTATCTAGCTGTGATTTATTAATTTTTCATCAAAAAACTAAGTTTAAAACCCATATGCCTACTCAGATTATTTACGCTCATGACTTTTCAATAAAAGGAGCAAATGGACTTGATAAAATTATTGAATATACCAAACTTTGGAGTGCTAATTTATATATAATTCATGTCCCGGTTCCTGAGGTTGGAATTGAGTTACATGATTTTAAAAATCAAGTTCAAAAACGTGCAAAAAAATTACAAAAAATATTAGAAAACGAAAAGATTAAATTTAGAATAGATATAAAATATGAGATTCATCCTATTTCAGATATTTTGATGGATTCTGCTAAAAAAATTAAAGCGGATCTGATTGCGGTAACCGCTCAATCAAGTAAATTATCGGCTTTTTTAGGTGGAAGCGTTACTCGACAAGTGCTTCGAGAATCAAGTGTGCCGACACTTGTTCTAAAAGTTTAAACCCTTTAAAGGGTGAGAAATATCATACTTTTTTGATATATTTTGTGTAATATTTAAGAATTAAAATTATCATTAAAGGATCCACACGTGAATATTTTAGCAGAACTAGTTAATCATTCAAATGCTCAAATTGATTTACATAAATCCCTTTTATTAGAAAAATCCCTGCTTCGAAAGGAAGGCCTTTTGGGACCGGCCGGGGAGTTGGTAATTCAAACAGGTAAACATACCGGACGCTCGGCCAATGATAAATACGTTGTTCTACATGAAATGAGTGATGAGAAAATTTGGTGGGAAAATAATATTAATAAAATGACCTCCCAAGCTTATAAAGAACTTAGTGATGATGTTATTAAATACCTAAATGAACAAGATGAAGTATTTTTCACCCAGCGTTCAATTGGTTCAAGTTCAATTTTTTCTTTAGGTATTGAATTTGTTTCTACTCAAGCATCGGCCGCTCTTTTTACTCAATATATGTTCAAGCCTTTTGAAGAAAATCTGCATAATGACCATTATAAAATCCTTCACGCTCCAAATTTTAAATTAGATCCTAAAAAATATGGAACAAAATCTGATACGGTGATCGTGACTTCATTTTATGATAAAACGACAATTATTATCGGTACTTTATATGCGGGTGAAATTAAAAAAAGCATGTTTTCTATTATGAATTATCTTCTCCCTGATCTTGGGATTCTACCGATGCATTCTGGTGCCAATCAAAATTCAGTAGAAGAAAGTTTTGTTTTTTTTGGACTGTCAGGTACAGGAAAGACAACATTGTCGACCGATGATGGGCTTCAATTAATAGGCGATGATGAACATGGACTATCTGATCAAGGTGTTTTTAATTTTGAGGGTGGCTGTTACGCCAAAACATTTAAGCTCTCTTTTGAAACAGAGCCTTCTATCTATTTAGCTTCTACTCAATTCACATCATACTTAGAAAATGTAAAATTATCTGAAGATAGGTCATCGATTGATTTTTTTGATGATTCATTTACAGAGAATGGAAGATCGAGCTATCCATTAAGTTTTATTGAAAATAGGGTCGAATCTGGAAAGGGGAAAATACCTAAGAATATTTTTTACTTAAGTGCTGATGCTTTTGGGGTATTACCACCGGTTAGTTTATTAAATAACGAACAAGCAATAGATTTTTTCAAGTTAGGTTATAGTGCCAAGCTTGCTGGAACAGAAATAGGAATTAAGACTCCAATTGCTACATTTTCACCATGCTTTGGTGCACCGTTTATGCTTCGTCATCCTGAAGTTTATTCTGATCTTCTAAGTAATTATCTTGATAAATATAAAATCAATGTATGGCTTATTAATACGGGCTGGTATGGTGGGAGCTTTGGTGAGGGAAATCGTTTTCCTTTAAAAGTAACTCGTTCAATAATTCGTCAAATTCAATCTAATAAATTAGATAAAGTTGAGTTCTCAACTGATGAAATTTTTAAATTACAAATTCCAAATTTTATTGAGGGAATTGATACGAAATTACTTATTCCTCAAAATTCTTGGAAAAATTCAAGTGACTATTTAGAAATAGCTAATAGGCTTGCTGAAAGCTTTAAAACTCAACTTGAAAATTTAAAGCTTTAAAAAATTGATAAATATCAGTTTTTTTTAAGCTCCTTATCACATATTGTTTCCATCGATATTACTATTATAAGTCATAGAAAATTTAATAAGGAGAATTTTATGACTAAAGCAATACCGTCTATTCAAAAGTTTATGTCTACATCACCTCATACTATTGGAGTAGACCAAACATTGGCCCAAGCAAAAAAGGTTATGCATGATTTATCAATTAGGCATTTACCTGTTTTAAAAGGTGGATCTATTGTAGGAATTATCTCTGAACACGATATTAATTTTATGTTATCGTTTAAAGGAGTTGATCTTAAAAATGAAAAAATTGATCAAGCAATGACTTTTGATCCAGTCATGGTTGAGTCAACTACTCAACTTGATGAAGTATGTCGAAATATGGCCGAAAAAAAGATTGGTAGTGTTCTCATCCAAGATAATCATAAATTGGTTGGGATTTTTACTTGGGTAGATGCACTAAAAGCGATGGATGAATTACTAAAAACGCGTTTAAAATAATTGCAGGAGTCACTGATCATGGATGATAAATTTGTAGGGTCATTTGTTAGTTTAATTTTTTGTCTTATATTTTATTCGACACCAATTTTTTCTTCTGATGTCCAAATAGCAGAAGAAGCACAGGCCAAAGCTGTTATGGGAAATGTCTATGAGGCCTACGTTAAAATTATTCCCTATGCTTATTCAAGTAGTAATAAATTAAATAGTTTTAAAAATAAAAAAGATAAAGAAGAATTATTAAAAAATCTTACAGATTTATCTCAGTTTTTTAAGCACGCGAGTCACGCAGAATTTTTCCAAAGACCTGGGTTTAAGCCAAGCCTAGAGGCAATTACCGAACATTTAGATGAAACAATAATGTCGGTTGAAACTGATAATTATATTTTTGCTCAAAAACGTTTAAATGTTATAGGTGCTTTATGTGTAACTTGCCATTCTCAATTACCTGAATCCGTTTCAAAAAATGCTTTTAGAAATAATATTGTTAAAGAAAAAAGAGAGCGTTTTGATTCAGATTTTTCCTATGCCAATTACCTTTACCTAGTTCGTCGCTTCGATGAAGCCAGAACATTTTTTCAAAAAACCATTGAAACTAGCCTAGGGAAAAATAATAGATATTCCAATCAGGAGGTTTTAGCTTCTTTGAGAAAAATAGTTTCCATTGATACTAAGATTAAATTTAATTATGACTCGGCCCTTTCATCTATTGAGGGTTGGGAAAAAGATTCAAGATTTTCATTAAATGATAAAAAAATGATTCACCGATGGGCCACAACTCTAAAAGAATGGAAAGGATTTAATCCTACTGGTGTAAAATCACTACCAGATTTTATAGCTAAAAACTTAAGTCCATTGGATCTTAAAAAAGAAATTATTTTCACAGGTGAAGAAGACGTTTCTCTACTTATTTCATCTGGAGTTTTATATAATTTTTTAGTGGAAAATCCTACGTCTGATTTAGCACCTGAAATTTTATACTGGCTATCATTAGTAGAGCATA
>JAURXW010000546.1 GCA_030654205.1 Bacteriovorax sp. | reverse complement strand
TAATTATTTTCCATCTTGATTTTTGTAAAACCGGTAAATTATTTTTTTTCTTTAAGTTCGCAATTTTTTTTACGATTTTAAAACGATTTTTCAAAACTATAATTAACAATTTGTCCTGCTTATTAATTTCAAGGCGAAGTCGTTCCAGCTCTTTTCCAACTTTGAGATTTGGCTCTAATTTTACCATTTCTATTCCTTTTCCTTCGTTTTTTGAATTTGCGAAAGAATTCTTTTTATTTCATTTGATTGATACATATATTTTTTGGTTTGATCATAATCGTGTGCTTTAAGACTTTCATGAAAAAGTTTAAGTCGATCAATATAATCGCCTAGGGCCTCAACAATATTTTTTTGATTTTGATCAAAAATGGGAGCCCACATTTCAGGTGAACTTTTGGCAAGCCTCACCGTAGATTCAAAACCTGCGCTGGCCAAGTTAAAAATGGCACTGGCATCTTTTTCTTTGTCTAAAACAGTATTAGCAAGAACAAAAGAACTGATATGAGAAAGATGGCTTACATAAGCAACATGTAGATCATGGTCAATGGATTTCATTTCTATGACTCTCATTTTAAGGGCCAGATACATATCATTTACTTTTTTTAAATGATCGGGATGATTTTCCAACGAATCACAAATAACAGTCGCTTTACCGCAAAAGAGACCTTCCTGAGCAGCACTTGGCCCAGAAAATTCCGTCCCGGCCATTGGATGTGTGGCCACAAAATTAGCTCTGTATTTGTGATTTCGTACGCATTCAATAATCAAATTTTTAGTAGAACCAACATCTAAAACTGTTTGATGCTCATTAATCAAATCCAAAATCCGTGGCAATAATGTGATAACCGAACTTACGGGAGTTGCGATAATAATAATATCAGACTGCTTGCATGCGCCTTCTAAAGTCACGATTTTATCTACTAGCTTTAATTCTAAAGCACTTTGTTGATTTTCTATGCTTTGGTCAACACCAAAAACCTCAGAAACATAACCACATTTTTTTAAATCGAGTGCCATTGATCCACCGATAAGGCCCAGGCCAACTACAGCAAGTTTCATTTTAAATACTCCCGAATTTTTTCACAGGCCTTAATCAAATTTTCCTCTGAACAACATAATGAGGCCCGTGCAAATCTATTTCCATTTGATCCAAAAATCATTCCCGGGGTGAGGAATACATGGGCATTTATTAAAAGCTCGCTTAGATATTCTTCTACATTTAAAATTTTGGCAGGGGCCTTTGCCCAAACAAATAATCCGACTTGATCTTTGGCATAATCAAATCCTAAGAGATCAAATAGATCCCAAATATATTTTCTTCGTTTTAAATAGATCTCATTTCGTTCCCTATGCCATTCGGAATCAACTTTAAGCGCTTCAATTGTTCCAACTTGAATGGGCATAAACATTCCTGAATCTACATTACTCTTTACACTGATAACCGCATTTATAAGTTCGCTCGCCCCCACTAAAAAACCAACTCTCCAACCGGCCATATTAAAAGATTTACTCATGGAATTTAATTCAGCGCTGACTTCCATTAAAGGATCGGCTTCTATTAAGCTAATAGGTGGAGATGTATTGAGTACTAGACCATACGGATTATCATTACATAAAAGTATTTTATTTTTTTTGGCGAAAGCGACTAATTTTTTAAAAAAATTCTTATCAGCTGTTTTTCCAGATGGCATATGAGGATAATTCACCCACATTATTTTACATTTTGATAAATCACCTGCATCTAGACTTTCTAAATCAGGCAGCCAATTATTTTCTTGAGTTAAATCATAATACTGAATTTTAGCCCCCAAGAGATTGGCCACTGAGGCGTAAGCTGGGTAACCAGGATTTGGAATTAAAACAGTATCACCGGGATTAAGTAACGCCATTGAAAGATATAAAATTCCTTCTTTTGAGCCCAAAAGTGGAAGTATTTCATTGTTTGGATCGGCCGTTATGTCATAGGTATTTTTTAGCCATTGCCCAAGAGCTTGGCGCAATTGTGGTGAAGAACGATAAGTTGAATATCCATGCACTTTATCGTGTAAAATACTTTCGCTGGTTTTTTTTAATACGCTGGTTGGTGGAAAAAGATCGGGACTTCCAATTCCTAAGTTAATTACTTCGATTCCACTTGCGCTCATCTTTGCTATTTGCTCGAGCTTTTTTGAAAAATAGTATTCTTCAACTTTTTTTAATCTATCAGCTACTTCTACAATCATGAAAGATCCTGAAGCTTAGAAGTTTGATTCCTAAGTAAATGATCAACAAGTGTGAGTGCTGCCATTGCTTCAACAATTGGAACTGCCCTTGGAACAACACAAGGATCATGTCTTCCCTTTCCTTCGACTGTTGCTGAATTTCCAACATCATCAACGCTCGCTTGAGGAGTCATGATGGTGGCCACGGGCTTAAAAGCTACTTTAAAATTTATATCCATTCCATTACTTATTCCACCTTGCACTCCACCAGAATGGTTTGTTTTGGTTGTAATTTTTCCGGCCTTATTTTGGAATTCATCATTGTGAGCTGAGCCTCTCAGTTCAACTCCACTAAAGCCCGAGCCGTATTCAAATCCCTTTACGGCATTTATACTTAACATCGCCTTTCCAAGGTCAGCATGAAGCTTATCAAAAACAGGCTCACCTAAACCAACTGGACATCCCTTAATTACACAACTGATAACACCACCGATGGTATCGCCACAAGATTTAACTTCCTCAATTAAAGCAATCATTTTTTTCGCGACAGCTTCTTCTGGACAACGAATAATATTACTTTCAATCAGATTAAAATTTACGGCACTCAATTCCTGAGACATTTCAATATTGCCAACTTTTGAGACAAAAGCATGAATTTCTATTCCAAATTTTTTTAATAATTGTTTGGCTATGGCCCCGGCCATAACTCTTGCGGCCGTTTCTCTTGCTGAAGATCTTCCTCCTCCTCGGTAGTCGCGGTGACCATATTTTTGATCGTAGGTGAAATCAGCATGTGAAGGTCTAAATTTATTTTGAATATGGGAATAGTCACTAGAGCGTTGATCCGCATTTTCTATTAAGCCAGCAATTGGTGTACCTGTTGTTTTTCCTTCAAAAATACCAGAAACAATTTTTACTTTATCTGCTTCTTGTCTTTGAGTTGTTATTTTAGATTGCCCTGGCTTTCTTTTATCAAGTTCTTTTTGAATCAGCTCCAAGTCTATTTCTAAACCTGCCGGACATCCATCAATCACCATCCCAATCATTTCGCCATGAGATTCACCAAAAACTGTTACTTTAAAAACCGAGCCAAAAGTATTACCACTCATTTACTCTCCTGAATTTCATTTTCACCAATCGCCGCCAATATTTTAAAAACTACATCCTGAGCATTTAAAAGATCTGTCTGAACATGGATTTTTGCTTTTTGATAGACACTTAATCGTAACATTAGTAGTTCTTTAATTTTTTGTTTTTTTTCATCTACTGCCAAATTTAAAAGTATCGGTCTATCAAGATTTTGCTTTTCAATTCTTTCAAATAAAATATTTTCACTTGCACTTAAATAGATAAGTAATCCAGATTGATTAATGACGTGCTGATTTTCCACTTTAATCAACGCTCCTCCACCTAAAGCAATAATACTATTTTTAAAAGTCAGAGTTTCTAGGAGTATAGAATTTTCTATATCTCTAAAATAGGATTCGCCAAAATTTGAAAAAATATCTTTTATAGAACTTTTGGCCTTGGCCTCAATTAGTTGATCAGTGTCTAGAAAAGTTCTACCCAATAAATGAGCTAATTCCAGTCCCACTTTACTTTTACCTACTCCCATAAAACCGGTTAGGTAAATTGACTTTTGATTTTGACGAAGTTTCAAGACTCCTTTCAAAATAGCTTCTAACTCTTGATGAAGAGCATGCTCATTGATAAGCTCACCAAACCAAATCTTCCAGCTCGCAAGGGCCTGATCGATCAGCATGCCAATGCCACCAATACCTGATAAACCTAAGGCCTTGGCAGACTTTAAAAAATCGGTTTCTTCTGGTGTATAAATTAAATCAAAAGCTAGGGCATTTTGTGAAAAAGGAATTTTCTCTAAACTGTGAAAAAATTCTACGCCTGAATCTTTGCCGGTCATTCCAAGCGGAGTGGCATTGATCACTAAATCATATGATATTTTCTCTGGAGGCAATTCATTAAAACTTGAAATCCAATTCCATTTTGTTTTTGGAAATAATAATGAAAATTGGTTAACAATTTCCTGGCCTCTTATTGATCGATTAAAAATTGTGACCTGAAAAGCACCTTCTTTTCCCAAAACATAAGCAACTGCTTTAGCTGATCCACCGGCGCCAAATAGGAAACATTTCTTAGAATCAATTAAAAATTTTCTGGACTCAAATGTCTTTTGAATGCCAATGACATCAGTATTAAATCCATGTATTTCATCTCCTTTAATATGGAGAACGTTCAGGGCCCCCAAGGCCTTAACTTCTGGAGATATTTTGTTTAAATCATTTAAGAAAGATTCTTTAAAAGGAAGAGTGATATTGAGTCCAACGAATGAATTATCAATTTTTAATTCTTGAAAAAACTTTTTACTTTCTTCAAGTTTAACTTCATAAGCCTGGTAATCAATATTTTGTCCTAAGCGATGAGCGACAAATTTAAAAATGAGTGGTGAAAGAGAATGCGCAATCGGACTCCCAATAACTCCGGCCTTCATTCTTTGGTCAATTGGGCTAAAGTTTCATAAAAGTTTGGATATGAAACGGCCACACATTCTGAATTCTGAATAGTTGTTTCTTTATCAGCAACAAGACCTGCAATTGAAAAGGCCATAGCAATTCTGTGATCATGAAATGTTTGGATTTCACATCCTGTTAATTTTTGTGGACCTTCAATTTTAAAACCGTCTTCAAAAACTTCAATCTCGCACCCCATCGCTCTAAGATTAGTGGCCACGGCCTCTAGTCGATCACTTTCTTTCACTCTTAATTCTTCGGCCCCTCTGATAATAGTTATACCTGTTGCTTGAGTGGCAAGCACCGCAATTAAGGGAATTTCATCAATCAGACTTGGAATTTCATCTTTAGAAATGGTTGTTCCAACAAGCCCCCTAAAGGATACATGAATACTCCCAACTGGCTCCGGATGTGTAGTGAGAATATCCATTTGGATATCTGCACCCATTCTCTTTAATACATTCATAAAACCTATCCGGGTCGGATTGAGAGAAATATTGTCTAAATCAATTGTTGCCCCTGGAATAATACTGGCAGCACCAATCCAAAAAGCCGCAGTCGAGGGATCGCCTGGAACTTTCACGGTATTGGCCTTAAGTGACTGACCGCCAGAAATGATAATCTCTTTATCAGTTGTTTTTATATCAATTCCAAAATGCGGCAAAAGTTTTTCAGTGTGATCACGACTGCCAATTTCGCCATGAATGCGAGTGGAACCTTCAGCTGATATTGCCGCCATGATAATTGCTGTTTTTATTTGGGCACTAGCAATTTTTAAATGATAATCAATGCCATAAATTATTCCACCAGTAACTATTAAAGGAGCATAGTTTTCGTTTGTTAATTTAAAATTTGCTCCCATTAGAAGAAGTGGTTCCGATACTCGCTTCATCGGTCTTTTAACTAATGACGAATCACCTGTGAGAGTAGCAGTTACAGGTCTTCCGGCAAGAACACCCATCATAACTCTCATTGTTGTACCAGAGTTGCCACAGTCTAAAATTTTATTTGGATTTTTAAAGCCTTTATCACCAATGCCTTTAATAAAAGTTTTATTGCCAATGCTGTTGATTTCAACTCCCAATTCACGCAGGCAATGTGCTGTTGATTGAACATCTTCTCCTTCTAAAATATCGATAACTTCACTGGTTCCTGAAGCTAAGGCACCTAAAATTAATCCCCGGTGTGAGATGGATTTATCTCCGGGAATAATAGGTTTTCCGCTAAATACTTTGGATCTACTGATGATATTTTTCATAACAATAATGATAGCAGAAATTGGCCATAGTTGAAACGAGTTTGGTATGTAAGAGACGACATAACCAACCCAGACACTCGGACAAAGATTAAGCATGACTAAACCAAATGACAACTTCACGGCCTTTTGCCAAAAAGCTTGCGAAGAACTCCAGACCCATCAATTTAATAAGGATATTGATCCTCGAACATTAAAAGAAAGTTATAATCTTTTTAAGCAAACTAATAACACTTGGTTTAAAAGTACGAAACAAAGTCTTCACGATGCTCCTGTCCTTGAGCCCCTTGATTTGAATATAATGCCGGCCCTAAAAAATCTTACCAATTTAATAAATGAGCTCGATTTTGACTTTAATAAAAAAGGAGGAAGAATTTTTATTACTGAAAATCTTGTCTATAAAATAAAAAAAGGGACTCAAACTCCCATTATTTTTAACGACTCTCCGATAATCAATAATTCAAATATTCACTCCTTAACTCAAAAATTATGCATTGAACTTCAAGAACACGGACTGCTCAAAGACAGGTATCGCACCGAAGAAACTTATATGTTAGCAAAAACTGCTAATGGAGAATGGTCAACAAATACGGGCCACGAAAATCATAGTGGAATCAAAACAATTCTGTTGCTTGCAAAAATGCCACTCTTAAAAATGCTAGCGAGCAAAATAAACAAGGAAGATTCACAATTTCAATCTAATGGCGGAAGGATTTTTATCACTCCCACTAGGATTTATAGAATAAAAAATAAAGTTGAAATAAATTTTAAATTTTAATAGGAAAACAAAAATCCAAATCGAGTTTCAGAATGTCTTTTTTTATAATCTAACAAGTGTTCCGCATAGCCTTCATATCTTTGTAAATAAATGGCGGGATTTATATTTGCTGATGCTAGGTTATAAATTAATCCAACTTGATAGGCTCCATTTTTAAAATCAATTACTTTCGAGCCGGCAAAAAACCTTAGTTCTAGATCCAGACTTTGTTTTTGATGAACAATTATTTTTGTTATACCTATTTTCAAATCCCAAAATCCAATATGATCCAACAGATCTAAATTAGTATTATCTAAATTATAGATAGTAAAAAGCATCAGATTAAAATCTAAGTCATGTCGACCAAATTTTGTGAGGTAATTAGTTCTGATAAAGATTCTATCGGCCGAGCGCGACTCATCCCCTTTTTTCCCATTTGAGGAATGTAAATAGCCCATATCAAGAGTTTTAAAGGCATCATTTTCTTTATCTATTAACCTGTAAAAAACTTCTGGAAAATAATTGATGTCGTGAAATGGTTTTGATTCTTCGTATATATTCCAAAACATTGTCTGAGTTAATCCAAAATATAGTGGAATTGATTTTGCCAGTCTATACTTGAAACTAAATTGCAGTTTTAAGTCATTCAATCCAAAAATAAAATATGTCGGCTGATACAAAGACAGCTTTTCGTTTTCTTTACTCCCATAGATATTCTCATTTTTAAGATCTGTGGCATAATCAGACGCCAAACAAACACCACTTAAAATGAGACTAAATAATAATAAAAACTTAACAAACATTTTTTAAGCATAACCGATGAAAGACTTTGTGTAAAACTCTACACAAAGTCTACATATGATACAGAGGAACTCATTTGTTATGTTTATTACTCTCTGATTAGACATTAAACATATTAAGGAGATTAAAAATGAAGAAAGTAACTAATTACTACCTTGCGCTCAAAATCTTAACTGGCCTTGGAGCCTTGAGCTTGGTGAGCTGTGCTCATGAATTGAGTCCTGTTAAATATTCTGCTATGGCCATCCCTGGTA
>JAURXW010000535.1 GCA_030654205.1 Bacteriovorax sp. | reverse complement strand
AACCAGTTGATGAAGCAGGCCCGGTTAATGCTAAAAAAACTTACGATATTCACAGAGCAGCACCTGGATTTGATAAACAATCTACAAAATTAGAGCAATTCTATACAGGTATTAAAGTTATCGATCTTCTAGCTCCATATGTTAGAGGTGGTAAAATTGGTTTATTCGGTGGAGCAGGGGTTGGTAAAACAGTTCTTATCCAAGAGTTAATTAACAACATCGCTACTGAACACGGAGGATTCTCTGAATTCGCTGGTGTTGGTGAGCGTACTCGTGAAGGAAACGATTTATTTCATGAAATGACTGAATCTGGAGTTATTGCAAAAACTGCACTGGTATTTGGACAAATGAATGAGCCACCTGGAGCGCGCGCAAGAGTTGCTCTAACAGCTCTTTCAATTGCAGAATATTTCCGTGACGAAGAAAATCAAGACGTTTTATTTTTCGTAGATAATATTTTCCGTTTTACTCAAGCAGGATCTGAAGTTTCAGCTCTTCTTGGACGTATTCCTTCGGCCGTTGGTTACCAACCAACTCTTGGGACTGAAATGGGAGCTATGCAAGAGCGTATTACATCTACACTTAATGGTTCAATTACATCTATCCAGGCTGTTTATGTTCCTGCGGATGACTATACTGATCCAGCTCCAGCTACTACGTTTGCCCACTTAGATGCAACTACAGAACTTTCTCGCCAGATTGCTGAGCTTGGGATTTATCCTGCAGTTGATCCACTTTCTTCTTCATCAACAATTTTGACACCAGCAATCGTTGGTCAAGATCATTATGATGTTGCTCGTGGAGTACAAAAAATTCTTCAAAAGTATAAAGAACTTCAAGATATTATCGCCATTCTTGGGATGGATGAATTATCTGAAGAAGATAAACTAATTGTTGGTCGTGCAAGAAAGGTTCAAAAATTCCTTTCACAGCCATTCTTCGTAGCTGAGCAATTTACTGGATTAAAAGGTAAATTTGTTAAAATGGAAGACACAATTAAAGCTTTTAAAGCAATTCTTAATGGTGAATGTGATGAATTACCAGAGCAAGCTTTCTACCTAGTTGGTGGACTTGATATGGTTTATGAAAAAGCAGCACAAATTAAGGCCGGAAAATAATTTTTAGTATTAGGATGCCCAAATGAAATATTTTACAGTTGATATCCTTACACCTTCAAAGATTATTGCTAAGGGAATACCTGCAGAATCGTTGCTCATACCAACGGTTCGCGGGCAAATCAACGTACTTGAAGGCCATACTCATATCGTAAGTAAACTTGCGAGTGGTGTATTAAGTGTTTTTGGTGGAGCTGATTATGCCGACAGACATTTCGCACTGTCATCAGGTGTTTGCAAAATCCTTGAAAACCAAATTGTGATTCTTGCCAACACAGCGGAAGAAAATACAGATGTTGATGTTGAAAGAGCAAAATTGGCACTAAAAAATGCCGAAGATCATTTGAAGAATACTGACGGTCTATCCCATGAAGATGTAGAGAAGTACCAACAGAAGGCAGAGCTTGCCAAAATTCGCATACAGATCGGTGAATTTACCAGACCTCGATAATTATTTGTTTGAGTACTCGTTAAATTAATAATGAGTACTCAATTTCTACTAGGCAAAACCAAACACATCTTGAACCTAATCATAGCTTTGTTAGAATTATTCTATAGTTATGATCACAAAAAAGACGTTCGTCACAACTTCTAGTTTCTTGTTAACAGCAGCTTTGCTGTCTCAGATTTACTCGTTCAAAAATACAGTTTACCAATCAAAATCACTTGAATTATCAGGCTTCAGTAATTTAGTTTCAAATGTTAAATCAGTGGCAAGTAAAGATTTAGAAATCGATAATGCCAATGAAGAGACAGTAATCACAAAAGACATTATTAAACTTATAGATAAAGAAATTTCAAATAAGATTAAAAGGACTCGTTATTCATTAAGAACAAATAAAGAAACAATCCGAGAAGTAAAAATCACTGCTCATGCCCAAACAGTAAAGGCAGCAATATTTAATGAAGACTTATCAACTTATGAAATTAATAATTCAAGTTTAATAGAACTCTATGCTTTTTCAACAGACACCATCAGTTATACTAAATTTGAAGGTAGTCAGATTAATAAAATTGTTGAAAGTGTGCCTGTAAAAAATCAAATATTAGACGAGGTTGATGTAGCCCAGGCCAGTACAAAAAATGAGATAGAGCTAACAGACGAAATTACGACTAGTCAGCCAGCTCTAGAAAAACAAACCGATATTTTAAATGAAAATAATAGTGCTAAAGAAGATGAAGAGATGGTCATGTTTGACTACTCAGAAAAAAGCGCTCCTGCAGCAGTTGCAAAAACAATCGATCAAAAGCTTTATGAGAGACCAATATCTAAAACGGTTCAAATGGCCATCAGCAGAGAAATAGGAAGTACTCCTATAAAAAAACTATCGGCAATGAATACTCAAAAAATTATTCCAAATGAATTTTTAAAAACCAATCGAGATAATGAAAACACTGAAATAGATTTAGATTCCAAAGATAATATTATTTATGATTATTCAAAAAATAAAAAAGTAATTACGGAAAAAGAGACAGTGGATTCAGTGGCCAATGCATTTGCCGCTGAAGGGAAAGTACTGAGTACTCAGATGTCTTTACGTGCCAAGGAAATAAACTTGAGTACTCACAACCAAAAACAATTACAAACTTTTGAATTTGTACCTGATTATGACAGAGCAGAAAGAAGTAATGATCAAGGTAGTGGGGAAATATTGTTTGGATATACGTTGAATGGGGATATGAATACTCAAACAGGAATAGTGCAAGCAAGAGGGATGATATCAACAAGAGTTGAGTTGAATCTAGCAGGTAATGCAAGTTTAGAAATACCTGTAATAAATGACGAAGGAATGCAGAAGTTTTTACAAAAACAAGGCTTATCAATTGAAGGTAATCTAATGATGTTGGCGATAGATTCATCTATAGTTGATACGGAAATTGATTCAACCTTTTCAGCGAAGTTCTACTTTGATAAAAACTTCAAATCTCTACAAACATCAACGGGTGCTGGATTTGTAATGTTTGCAGGGGTGAAAAGTGGAAATATTATGATCCGCTACCTGTTAAACAATAAAGAAATTGCTCAGAAAATTGTCTATGTTGGCGATGGTGAAATGTATTTTGAAGATGCAGAGTTTATCGAAAGCAAAAGAGAAATGTATACATTTACAACTAGAAACTTGTTAGGACAAAAGAAAAAGGAACTAAATATCGATGGAAATTTGATTCAATATTTCAATACAAATATTACGGCCAAGAAAAAAGCATTGAATGCCTATGATATGAAAGTACCAACTCTTGCGAGTGGAATGAGAAAATATATTGAGTTTAAGCATCTAAAAGATAGCGTCTTTGTGGGATCTTCAAGTGAAAAAGACATAGAGATTCCAGGTAATGACTTTATAGCAAAAGTCTTGGAAATGAATCAAATAAGCAGTCTTAAAGATCGCTGTGTTGTTCAAATTAATCTTTCTAAAGATTTACAAGAAGTAAAGGCCAATGGAAAAAATAGAAGTGGAGAAATGTTTGTAGAGACTAGTTATCTGGATAAGGATGGCGGTTTTTCAAATGAGAATCCAGAATTGGCAGACAA
>JAURXW010000487.1 GCA_030654205.1 Bacteriovorax sp. | reverse complement strand
GGCATAAGTTCAGAATGTATATTGTCTTTAAAACGAGTGACATTCATTCCCATATAGAGAAATCGAACATAAGAAAGTTGTTTTCCAAGCCTTTTTTCACTCTTTCTAAATTCGGGATTTAGGATTAATCCACCTATTTCTGTAGGACCATTAGTATCAAGGCCAAGCTTTAAAGTTCCATGAATAAATCCCGTATTCAAAGATTTTGAAAATTTATTTTCTTGGGAAACGGCAAAATAATAATGAGGCTCATCTTCGGTGCCGTGTTGTGCATGAATCATTGAAGCACCAACTATTCTTTTGGCCTTAACATCTTCAAGGACAAATAAATAATAGTTTTCCCAAAGGTGCTTCGAAGGTTTAGTAAATGCTCTAATAGAACTTTCAATCTTGTTAGCAATAATCTGTCTATCGGGAGGCAAATTAATAAATAACATCAACTGACTTAGTTCATAAAGATCATCAAGGTCAGATAGGCTCGCTGATCTGAGGGTATACATAAAAATCCTATATTACTTCAAGAATAGTTTTTTCTAAAATAGAAAAAATTTCTTGAATATGTTCATCTAATAATGAGAGAGGAAGTAAAAAACGAACTCGAGTGGGTTCTTTGCCAGCAGAGAAAGTAATAATGCCATTATCAAAAAGCTTTTTCATAAACTTATTAGTAGTGTCATTAGATGCATCACCTACTTCAAAGGACAGCATTGTACCAACACCACCGTAATAGGGTATTTTACCGGAGCAAGTACCTTCAGCTAATTTTTTAAATTCAGCTTTAAATTTCAACTCTAGCTCTTGAATTCGTCCAGATTTACCGTAAAAATTACCTTCAGTTAAATACCGAACAATAGATTTTCCAGCATTCATTGAAGCGACAGAACCATTAAAAGTTCCAGCAATTAAACCTGGTTTGGGATTTAATTCGTCAGAGTAAAATGTACCACAAGCTTGAAGAACTTTTCCAACAGTGACTATATCAACATATTTGTCGAGACCAAACATTTGATAAGCAAAGAGTTGGTGAGTTCGCGCAAAAGATTGGACTTCATCGATCCAAATATAAATGCCACGAGCTTTAGCCCACTTGAAAATTTCTTCATAATATTCTTTTGTACCGAAAATAAATCCAGCTTCACCTTGAATTAATTCAATTGTCAGAGCACAGTAAGTATTTCCATTTTTCTCAATTAACTTATCAAGTGCATTTAGGGTATTTCTTAGAGCATTTTCAGGATCTTTGTAATTGTAATGTGGAACATGATCAACTTGAATAGAGCTTGGCATACCTTCTCGGTAGGAAGCATTATAGGTTACATCTTGCATCGCGATTGATCGACCAGCAAAAGATTTTTGGAAAGCTATAAGTCTATAGTTAGGGGCTTTTTTCTGCCATAATATTTTCAAGGCAGTATCGTTAGCAAATGAACCAGAACAAGAAAACCAGAAGTGTTTTAAGTTTGATTCTTTAACTGCATCTATAAGAACTTTACTCAATTCGTAAGGCTCTTGGTAAGACAACAGGTTACCAGTCATCATAGTGTCGGAAGTTGCTGCTTCTAAATTAGCCTTAATGTAAATTGGATGAGAATGCCCTAAAAGATTCACGCCAATTCCGTTTATTAGATCAAATTTAATAGAACCATCAACCATTTCAACGAATGGTCCATGCCCTCGGCCAGATGCCATAAAGGCATAAAAAAATCCACGGCCTTTTAATTGTTCGTATTCTTTTAGTTTTGCATTTAATATTTCTTTTTTATCTTCATCAGCTGGTTTGATGTGATCAATTTTTTGCTGTTCTAAAAGAATGGCAGAAAAAAGTTTATTAAAATGCTCTTGAATCTCAGTTGATTGAACCCCAATGGCCATAAAAATTTCCTTTCGATTTAGTGATTACTGATACGAGGATTCTTTTTCTCGCTTGCAAACTATTTGCTATGAGAGATACTTATTTTATGAAAAATATTAACACATTAACAACTGCAAAGTCATCCCATGTAATCGAAGAGAAATCAATGGGAGCCCCAGGCAATACTACTTTTGAAGAATTTTATATTAAAAAAGATTTCAAAGGTGCAGCAAATTATCTATTGCAAAATAAGCAACAATTAAGCTCGGGTATTTTTCATTATAATCTAGGGACAGTATATTCAAAAATGGGTGATTTTCCCGCAGCGCGCTTCCATTTAGAAAAGGCCATTAAAGAGGGGTATATTAATAGTGCTTCTTTAAATAATCTGACGTTTGTAAAATCACAATTACAAGTTGATGATATTTCAACATCAGTTAATCTTCCCGATCAATTCATGAATAATGCACTTTCAATACCACCTTCTGCCTATGTTTCTTTTTCTTTGATTTTTCTATTGTTTGGATTAATTTTAATGAAATCAAAAAAACTTATTAAAAAAAGCAGTATTGTGTTTTTAAGTCTTTTGATTTTAACACCAATTGTATTTTCTCAGTTTTATCTCGATAAAATAAACTACGCTGTAGCTTTCAAAGATATTCCAGCCTATGAGGGACCATCAAAAATATTTACCGAAAAAGGTAAGGTTCGAGCAGGTTCAAAGATAATTTTAGGTGAGTACAAAGATGGATGGTTCTACGTAAAATTCCCAATTTCATTAGCCGGATGGATTAACAAAGATCAATTAGGTATTTATTAGTAAGGAGAATAGCAATGGCTTCATCATATGAAAAAGAAGTAAAAGAAGCTGGTGCAAACAAGCTAGAGTTAACAAAAAAAATTGATTTTTCCATGATGAAATACTTATGGATGGCAAATCCTTTAAGTGGAGCTCGGAAAGACTCAATACCGAAATTCCTTCGCAATGTGGAATTATTAAAAAATTTTTCTGACAACGAATTGAGAATTCTTGCAAAATATTTTCACAACAGAAAGTTCTCTGAGGGAGAAGTTGTTTTTCGCGCAGGAGAAATAGGCATTGGTTTCTACTTTATATTTTCTGGAACGATTGAACTAAGTCATGATGAATTAGATTGTGAAATTAATAGCGAGAAATTTTTAGTTCTTGAAGAATTTAGCTATTTTGGTGAATTGGCGTTATTGCAAGAAGGCAATCAAAGAACAGCATCAGCACTTGCTAAAAACAAGTGCGAACTCGTTGGTATTTTTAAGCCTGACTTAGATAGTTTAATTATCAGACATCCAGTTATTGCAGCTAAATTAATTCAATCTATTTCAATTGCTCTTGCAGATAGACTTTATTATCTAACAAATGAAGCTAGCAAGATGTACAAAAGAATTCAACAGTTGGAAGCTAAATGATTTTAAGCAATCGTAAAAATATTACTAATATTCAACTAATATTTTTCGTCTCAATAATTGTTCTATTTTGTTCACTCGTTTTGGCCTTACCACGAATTTCAATTCCATTATCACTGGCGTATATATTATCTCTTGCCTTATCTCCGATTGTCAGTTCATTAATGACCTTGCGTATGTCTAAAACTCAAGCGACCGTACTCATATTTGTTTTACTTGCCATCTTGATTGGCTGGCCTCTTGCTAAAATAATTCCCATGCTTTCAGAAGAATCTCAAAATTTTCAAACAATAATTCCTAAAATTGAACAATACGTAATTCAACAATTTAATTATATAAGAGAAATGATTAAGCTAAA
>JAURXW010000479.1 GCA_030654205.1 Bacteriovorax sp. | reverse complement strand
TACCATTAAAAAGTGCACCTGCCTCTCGAGCTTCATTAAATCCAAAAACTAAATAATGATCTAATAATAATTTTTCATTGTATTGAGCATATTTGTATAAATCGGGATATCGATCAGCATAATAGTGAGCATCAAAAGTTTTTTCTCCAATATCTGATTTTAAAAGTTTTCCTAAAATATCTTTTTTATTATTTTGAATTAATAAATATAACTTTGCCTTAACTTCAGTTAGATTTCCAAGTACAACAAAAATTTGGTAATGATATTTACCGGCATGTGCATCAGGATGAGTAAATACGATACTCCATTTAGTTGTAGGGTCATTTTTTTCATTAGAAACTAAATGAGCAAACTGCATATATCTAGGAACAACATTGTTAACCATTTCAGATTTTTGCTGGGAGTTCTCATAATTAGAAAAATCTAGAGCTACAGTACCAATTGCAATTTGTTGATCAGCAGAAGCCAAAATTGCAGGTTTTAAGTTTTGAAATAAATCTCCTCCCTCACCATCCAGAGATATAAATTTTTTCTCAATAGTTTGACCATCCTCGAAGTTCATTTCGTAAACATGATTAAGGATTGGCTGATGATAACCAGTAAGTGCTTCAACCTGCATTATTTTATGATCAATTGGATTTGTGACTGTGACATCATATTTAATTATATTAGGATCATTATTAAATCCAATTGTGGCGGTCTTTTCAATAAATGTATCTGATAAAACTGGCTCAACTGAAGTTTTTCCGTTGCCACAATAAACACTAGTTTGACCTTTACTTAACCAGTTCGCGGCCTGAACTTTCGTATTAATAAAGCTATTTGTTAAATTTTTAGAAACTAAAACAGATGAACCTTTTGTCATTTCACCTTGGCGACCACCTTCTGTAGGATTATTACATTCTCCGAGACCATCAAAAGAAACTGCAGTTTGAAGTAATCGTCCAGAGTCATGATTATTGATTATTTCAGTGTCTTTATACACCAAACTATCAAACGATCCGGCAAAACTTGATCCCGCTCTTAGCATAAAGTTCTCGTTGCCGATATATAAGTTCTCATTCTCTGTGAACGAAAAAGAAGTGTTGGCCTTAATTGTTCTACGCCCTTCTTTGAATCCAAAAGTTAAATAGTGAGTAAGCGCCTGAGTATAATTATTTTGGCCAAAGGCCGCCACAAGATCTGGATGTATATTTAAATAATCACGAACATTAAAATTATTTTTTGCTTGTCTTCCTTCTTTGATTCCATGTTGAAGCCAATGATCTCGAGCGCGAGGCTCTGTGTTGATTCCAGCTTTCATTAGATCTGGGTAATGTCGAGTATAAAACCACCAATCAAACACTTTCACATCTGTTGTGCTAAGTGCTTGACCAAAAGTAGAAGTAGAAATAAAAATTACTGCTAGCGATACCGATAATTTTTTAAACATAAATTCCTATGGGATTACTATTTGTAAACCGATTCGGAAATTTATAAAATTAACTTAACCAAACATTACTATTTGCCTTCTAGATTACCCCGTCTTATCTTGTCAACTATACTAAAGTGAATTTAAAATTTTAATAACGTCATTAACTTGATTTAAATTGTTTTTCGCTCTAACGATTAATTTAATCGCATCAATTTGTTTTAGTCTGCCTGCGGCCATTTTTTCACAAACTAGCGGCTCTACTGGGTCTGTAATACCATAAACATATTTATTTTGCGGCCAAAGATTGCTTGTATCATTTGAGCCACCAGCGCAAAGGGGGATATAATGATCAATCTTAAAATCAGCACGGTCCATATTTTGTATATGAAAACCCAATTTTTCATCGTAATTTTCAATTAATATTTCTTTCGTTTCATAACTTACGTCGCGTCCGCAATAAGCAACATGTTCGGGATATCTATAGCTGGCCGGTTTATCACAAATTTTTCCGGGAGTTAAAATAGGGTTTGGGCCTAGAGGAAAATTTGGTTCGATCGAAAAGACAGTACTTGAAAAAAGAGTAAAAAGAGTTAAAAACAAAACACCACTTGCATGACGTATATTCATAGATTTCCCCGTAGTTTAAGAACTTTCTGGGTTGTAGCAGAAAAATTAAACTGACTCTATCGAATCCGTCTTCATTGAAAATTTTACACTTATTTAACAATCCATAAGGGATCAGTTAAGGCCTCTTTTAGAAATACTTCCAAGTCGTCTTTATCAGACTCTGAGAGCAAGAGACCTGTTTTTAAAAAAGGCGCTGCAATCGACTTCCAAATGGCCTCTAGCTCTGCTGGATTTTTTAAAACCTCAACTGCCACAGGCATAGATTTTTTGCGTTCTAAGGGGATTTGGTAGTTATAGAGCGAGGACTTAATATTACTATAGTGATTTATAACTTCTCTTAAATTTATAAAAGCCCCGTTATGCATATAAGGAGCAGTTAATCCAATATTAAGTAAACTAGGTGTTTTAAAAAAATATTTTCTAAATTCTTCGTGATTAACTTCCCCACGACCTGCGTCTGCCAATACTGGATCTTGCCCCCATTGAGGAATTCCCACTGAAGCAAAAAATGTATTATTCCCCAATTCACCACCTTGATGACAAGCGATACATTTTCCCTCATCAACAAATATTTTAAATCCTCTTTTTTGTTGACTGCTAAGGGCATCTTGCTCACCGTTTAGATAACGGTAAAAAGGAGATCCAGTGCTTTGAAATTTTTCTTTTTCAAATGCACCGATTGCCTCAGCGACATGTCCAATATTAATTTGCTCAATTGTTGTTTGTGGATAGGCTTCTGCAAAGAGTTGTAAATATGATTTGAAACGACGATTTGGACTTTCTAATTTTTTTAATCTTGTAACAATTAATGACCAGGCATCAATATTGTTCTGAGCATCGGCAATTTCATTTTCTCCAATTTTTCCGCTCATTTCATCATGATTAATAAGTGGAAAAAGCGCCTGCGCTGATAAAGCACTTGTCATGACGGAGGCAATACTTACCGGTAAATTAGGCCCAGGGGTCGTAAATATTTTATTATAGCTATCATAATGAACTCTGCCATCCCAAAACATAAAAGAATGATTGGCCAAGTTGAATAGACTCTGAGAATTTCTTCGTAAAATCCCCTGCCCATCTTCTGTTCTAGAAAGTGGAGAATTATCACTTGTGCCAAGAAGCGGATTATGACAAGTCAGACAACTTATATTGCGGTTGCCCGAAAGCTCCGTTTCCATAAAAAGCCTTTTGCCCAATTCGTATTGTGCACGATTAGGATTTTTACTCACAGGCTGAAGCGGAATTATTTTAAAAAATTTAATTTTTTG
>JAURXW010000478.1 GCA_030654205.1 Bacteriovorax sp. | reverse complement strand
CACCATTACCAGCTATCCCTTTACCAAGAAGTTCAGTTGTACCGTCTTCAGAGATAAGCTTATCTGTTGTTTTTGCACCTTTAAACATTTCAGCAATTTTCTGAATAGCTGAAGTCTGAATTGCTTTAATTTCAATTCTTTCATCACGTCTAATTAGGGTTGTTTCATGATCAATAATTTCTTTTGATCTTGCATCTAGCTCTACTCCCTCGCGAGTATAAACTTTAGCGTCAATAACGGTTCCTCTAACAGACGAAGGAACACGAAGAGATGTATCTTTAACATCTCCGGCTTTATCACCAAAGATTGCTTTAAGAAGTTTTTCTTCTGGAGATAATTGCGATTCACCTTTTGGAGTAATCTTACCAACCAAGATATCTCCTGGTTTAATAATTGCTCCAACGCGGATAATTCCAGCCTCGTCAAGATCTTTTAAAGCTTCTTCAGAAACGTTTGGAATATCGCGAGTAATTTCTTCTTTTCCTAACTTTGTATCGCGGGCTTCAATTTCAAAACTCTCGATGTGGACAGAAGTAAATACATCTCTTGCAAGTATTCCTTCATTTATAAGAATTGAATCCTCATAATTATATCCACCCCATGGCATAAATGCCACTAGCACGTTTTGTCCAAGTGCCAAGTCGCCTAAGTGAGTTGCAGGCCCATCAGCAATAACCATTCCCTTTAAAACCATGTCGCCTTCTTTAACAAGAGCTTTTTGGTTGTTACAAGTATTTTGGTTAGTACGTTGGTATTTAGTTAATTTATAAACATCAACTCCAGACTCACCTTCTGAGAATTTTTCTCTTTGAATCACGATTCTGTTTGAGTCAACAAAGATAACTTTTCCTGATTCTTTCGCGTATACAATTGCACCAGAGTCACGAGCAATGATTTGCTCAACACCAGTACCCACGATAGGAGCATCGTTTCTAACAACTGTCACTGCCTGTCTCATCATGTTCGATCCCATAAGAGCTCTGTTGGCATCATCATGCTCAAGGAACGGAATAAGAGATGTTGCAATTGAAATCATCTGAGTAGGTGAAACGTCCATTAACTGAACTTCACCTGCTGTTACAATCGTGAATTCCCCCGATGAACGAGCAGCAATTTGATCACCAACAATTTTTGTACCATCTACATATTTAGCGTCAACCTGTGCAATAACTTTTCCTTCTTCTTCAAACGCAGAAAAGTATTTTGGAGCAGAAATTGATCTGTCTTCGTTAACAACTTGGTATGGAGTTTCAATAAATCCATACTCAGATACGCGAGCGTATGTTGCCAATGATGTAATTAAGCCAATGTTCGGTCCTTCCGGTGTTTCTACCGGACACATTCGACCATAATGAGTAGCGTGAACGTCACGTACTTCAAATCCTGCTCTTTCTCTCGTTAGACCACCTGGCCCAAGAGCAGAAAGTCTTCTCTTATGAGTAACTTCCGAAAGTGGATTAGTCTGATCCATGAATTGTGAAAGCTGAGAAGAACCAAAAAATTCTTTAACGGCTGCTGCAACTGGTTTTTGATTAACTAGATCGTAAGGCATCATTGTTTCAATTTCTTGAATGGCCATTCTTTCTTTTACAGCTCTTTCCATTCTAACTAAACCAACTCTGAATTGGTTTTCTAGTAGTTCACCTACAGCTCTTACGCGTCGGTTTCCTAAATGGTCAATATCATCAACTTTACCTTTACCGTTATTTAACTCTACAAGGTACATAACTGTAGTAAGAATATCTTTTCTTGTTAGAACTGTTTCTTCTACAGGTATATTCATTCCGAATTTATAATTAATTTTCATACGACCAACTTTTGACAAGTCGTATTTATCTTTATTAAAAAATAAATTTTCAAATAAAAGAGTCGCTGCCTCTAGTGTTGGTGGTTCACCTGGTCTCAGACGTTCAAAAATTTTAACAAGTGCATCTTCTTTTGTTTCTGTTTTATCAATCAAAAGAGTATTTCTTATTTGATCACCGTAATTAATCATGTCAATATAAAGAACTTTAACTTCTTTTACTCCGGCCTTGATTAGGTCATGTATTTTTGATTCTGATAGTGCTTCGTTAGCCAAACAAATTACTTCACCAGTTTTTTCATTAAAAATATCTTCGGCTAGTATTTTACCTACAACTTCCTCAAGCTCTGCTGGCAACTCAACTATTTTAGAATCTTCCATTTTTTTAACAGAAGCTTTTGTATATTTTTTGCCTTTTTTAACGATTACTGTTCCAGACTTCGGATCTAAAATATCAGTATTAGCTCTTGTTCCAACCAATAGATTTAGATCAAGTTGTCTAGAATATGTACTATCTTTTTTAAATGCAATTACTTCCATTTGATAGAATTCGTTTAGAAGTTCTGCTGTTGAATATCCCATTGCTTTTAAAACAACAGAAGCATGCAATTTTCTTTTTCTATCAATACGAGCAAAAAGTATATTTTTGTGGTCAAACTCAAAATCTAACCAAGAACCTCTGTGAGGAATAATTCTTGCTGAATATAAAAGTTTTCCGCTTGAGTGCTTTTTACCATTATCATGTTCAAAAATGATACCAGGTGAACGGTGAAGCTGAGATACAATTACTCTCTCTGTTCCGTTATAAACAAATGAGCCTGTCTCGGCCATTAAAGGTATGTTGCC
Organism: Bacteriovorax sp.; assembly: GCA_030654205.1. Taxonomy (GTDB): domain Bacteria; phylum Bdellovibrionota; class Bacteriovoracia; order Bacteriovoracales; family Bacteriovoracaceae; genus Bacteriovorax. The sequence goes on along the minus strand of JAURXW010000478.1, from coordinate 3,893 downwards.
TAAGTAAACTTCTTGTTCTTTTACAGACGATACTGTTCTTTGTTCAGCTCCATCTCTATCAACTTGAACATCGAAGAACACTAAGCGAACAACAACCTTTAAAGGTGCTTCATATGAAAGACCTCTTTGGCGACATTCCTTTACTGTATATTTCGGTTCTTCTAATGAGTAACTTACAAACTCAAGAGATACCGTTTTGTTAAAGTCATAAATTGGGAAAACCGATTTAAAAACTTGCTGTAAACCTGAGTCAACTCTCTTGGCAGGAGGTATGTCTTTTTGAAGAAAGTCTTCGTAAGAGTTTACCTGTAGCTTCATAAGAGGTGGTGTATCAAGAACTACTGGAGTATTTGAAAAGGTTTTGCGAAACCATTCGTTAGGTGAAAAAACCTGAGTCATCGCGGTCTCCTAGATATTCTATTTAAAATATTCTTTACGAAATATTTTAGAAAAAAATTTATAAAAATCAAAAAAACACAAAAAGGTGTGAAGGAGATTTGTCTCCTTCACACCTTTTTTATAGATAAATGTAACTTAACTTAACTTCAAATTATTTAAGCTCAACCTTAGCTCCAGCACCTTCAAGAGTTTTCTTGATTGCTTCAGCGTCAGCTTTAGAAATTCCTTCTTTTACCATTTTTGGAGCGCCTTCAACTAAATCTTTAGCTTCTTTTAATCCAAGACCAGTAATAGTTCTTATTTCTTTAATAACGTTAATTTTTTTCTCTCCGCCTTCAACCAACATAACAGTAAATTCTGTTTGCTCTTCTACAGCAGCAGCAGGACCAGCACCACCAGCAACAGCAACAGGAGCTGCTGAAACACCAAATTTTTCTTCTAGTTCTTTAACTAAGTTTGCAAGGTCTAAAACTGACATTTTTGAGATGTGTTCGATTAATTGTTCATTTGTTACGCTCATATAGATCTCCTTAAAATTTTAATTTATTAAACTGCGATTTCGCCATTTTCTTTCTTTTCCTGAATTGCGTATAACACTCTTGCAAAAGCTGAAACTGGTGCAAGGAAAGTTGCCAACAATGTTCCAAGCATTTGGTCTCTTGATGGTAAATCTGCAAGTTGTTTCACTTGAGCTTTTGATAGCATTATTCCGTCCAAAACTCCACCCTTTAGCTCTACTAATTCTAGAGTTGAACCGGCGACTTTTAAACATTTTGCTACAGCTGCCGGATCATCAAAAGCGAACGCAAGTGCGTGTGGCCCTTTAAGATCTGCGAGTAATGCTTCAGCTGGTGTTCCAACTGATGCTTTTCTGAAAAGCGTGTTTCTTGTGACTACCATTTTTCCATTTGAGTCACGAACAGCTTTTCGTACACTAACGGCATCATTTGATTTGATTCCAATTAGGTTTGTAAGAAAGATAGCTTTTGCATTTCCAATATCTTTTTTAAGATCTTGAATAATTGCTTCTTTCTCTGAACGATTGAGCATATATCCTCCTATTATTTTTGGAGGGGGATTTCGGCAGGCTTTACTGATAAGTTTGCATAAACTCTATCAAACCGACTTTCTTCAACCCTCTTTTCAAATTAAATACTATTAAAAGCTTCTACTGTATCAATTTTAATCCCTGGCCCCATAGTTGTACTAAGCGTTAGAGATTTAATATAAGTACCTTTAGCGCTTGTTGGCTTAGCTCTAACGATTGCACTTAATACTGTTGTGTAATTTTGTTTCAATTGCTCAGGTGTAAATGAAATCTTTCCAATCGGAACATGTATAATTCCGTTTTTCTCAGTTCTATATTCAACCTTACCAGCTTTTTGCTCTTTTACGGCAGCAGCAACATCGACTGTAACTGTACCAAGCTTAGGGTTTGGCATTAATCCGCGTGGACCTAAAAGTCTAGCAATCTTACCTAGTTTACTCATCATATCTGGAGAGGCGATTACGCGATCAAAATCTAACCATCCACCAGCAATTTTGTTGATAATATCTTCACCACCAACAAAGTCTGCCCCTGCAGCTTCTGACTCGGTAATTTTAGTTCCTGAAGTAATTACAACTACACGTACAGTCTTTCCAGTACCTGCAGGAAGAGCAATTGCTCCTCTTATCATTTGATCAGCATGTCTTGGATCAACTCCAAGTCTAAATGCAAGATCAACTGTTTCATCAAATTTTGCTGATTTAATTTCTTTAGCCAGCTTGATAGCTTCATCTGATGTGTAGACCTTTGTCTTGTCTACTTTTTTTGTTGCTTCAGCGTAACGCTTTGAGGTTTTTTCCATTTTTTCTTTCCTTTGCGGTCAATCGATTCTTGAAAATCTCCCGCGATAATTTTAGAGAGCTATTAGTAATCTAACTTCAATCCCATAGAGCGAATTGAACCTTCAATTGTTCTTATTCCTGCCTCTTTTGTTCCAGCAGTTAAATCTACCCTTTTAGTTTCTACAATTTCTTCTACAATTTTTTTAGAAACTGTTTTAGCCATAACTTCTGAACCTGGCTTTTGAGCCCCTCTTTCAATTTTTAACTTATCTTTTAGTAAGTATGAAGCTGGTGGAGTTTTTGTAACAAATGTAAAAGATCTGTCTGAATAAACTGTTATGATCGTTGGCAGGATTACTCCAGCTTGTGTTTGTGTTTTTGCGTTAAACGCCTTACAAAACTCCATAATATTTACACCTTTTTGTCCAAGAGCTGGTCCAATTGGTGGTGATGGGTTTGCTTTTGCGCCTGCAATTTGTAATTTAATAAAACCTGTTACTTTCTTAGCCATATATCTCTCCTACAAAACTATTAATTTATTTATGAAACTTTCTCTACTTGTGTAAAATCTAACTCTACCGGAGTTGGTCTTCCAAAAATAGATACATTTACCTTAACTTTACCTTTTTCATTTACAGCCTCAATCGTTCCAACGAAGTTTGTAAATGGTCCTTCAATTACCTTTACCGACTCACCTTCTGTGAAATTAATTGAAGATCTTGGCTTCTTGAAGCCTTCTTCCATTTGCGAAGTCATGTAAGCTGCTTCTTCATTTGTGATAGGTGCAGGCTTATCAAGAGTTCCTCCAATAAAACCTGTGATTTTATCGGTACTTTTAACGAGGTGCCAAGTCTTATCATTCATGATCATCTTAATCAAGACATAGCCAGGAAAAAACTTTTTCTTGATTGTTTTCTTTTTCCCGTTTGCAGTTGTTACCAAAGTTTCCTCTGGGACTAAAACATCTGAAAAAAATTCAGTCATTTTGTGATTAACAATTCTTTCTTTTAAAGATTTTGTTACTTTATTTTCTTGTCCAGTTTGTGCTTTCGCAATATACCATTTAAATTCTGGTGTATCACCCTTGGCTAATTGAACTTCATGAGCGTTTGGAGATGAATCTGTCATAATTTAATACCAATAAAAGAATTAATAAACGAAGCTCAATATTTTCTTAAATACAAAATCTACGAATACAAAAATACCAGAACATACAACTAACGCAATCGCTATTCCGATTGTCATTTTCAATGTTGCATCCTTCGATGGCCATACGACCTTTAGTAGTTCGTTGTATACTTCTTCAAGGTAGCTTGAAGATTTACTATTTTTTAAAACGACAACAAAAACCAGTACACCGGCTAAAACGCCAAGCCCCTGAGAAACAACTGCAAAACTCGAAACTTTAGCTTCTAAGTCAAACCATGCACCCAACTGATCCGCAAATTTAGTTACAATAAAACCAGCCAAAACAGCAGCAATGGCAACTAGTGCATTGATCCACTTGTTTGAGTCTTCGCTCTTTATAATAGACATATTAACCTTTTTTTAAATGATAAAAAATTTAGAGTCTAACTTATTTGCAACATTTTCTACAAAATGTCTATAAAATTTTGAAATATGAAATTGACACATTGAATGGCGGGTGCAGTAGGAGTCGAACC